>JAJBTP010000387.1 GCA_020860805.1 Tannerellaceae bacterium
CCCGAATGTATATAGATCAGGAAGACATATTTGAGCATATAGACACCAAACCATTTCATGTCATCTCGGAAGCAGCCGATGAATTGGGAGTGGAAGCCTATGTAATAGGTGGCTATGTAAGAGATATCTTTTTACGCCATCCATCCAAAGATATTGATGTGGTTGCCGTAGGGAGTGGTATCGAACTGGCCAAAGCAGTGGCGAAGAAGTTGGGGCATAAATCTCATCTTTCTGTATTTAAAAATTTCGGAACTGCACAGGTGAAGTCCGGCCAGCTGGAAATCGAATTTGTAGGCGCCCGGAAAGAATCCTATACCCGTGACAGCCGGAAGCCTATTGTCGAAAACGGAACGCTTGAAGATGACCAGAACCGCAGGGATTTTACAATTAATGCACTGGCCCTTTGTCTGAATAAAGACCGTTTCGGAGAACTGGTTGATCCGTTTGGTGGTCTGGAGGATATGGAAAGTCTGACTATCCGTACCCCTTTAGACCCGGATATTACGTTTAGTGATGACCCGTTGCGTATGATGCGCGCTATCCGTTTTGCTACCCAACTGGGTTTCTTTATTGAGCCGGAAACGTTTGATGCTATCGTAAGAAACAAAGAACGTATTTCTATTATTTCACAGGAACGTATCCAGGAAGAACTAAACAAGATAGTCCTTTCCCCTAAGCCTTCTATCGGATTTGAATTATTGGATAAATGTGGGTTACTGCCT
Organism: Tannerellaceae bacterium; assembly: GCA_020860805.1. GTDB lineage: Bacteria > Bacteroidota > Bacteroidia > Bacteroidales > Tannerellaceae > UBA4116. The sequence goes on from JAJBTP010000387.1 coordinate 723, forward strand.
ATCATTTTTCCTGAATTGAGTGCATTGAAAGGAGTCGAAACCAAAGAGGGAATAGGACATAAGGATAATTTTGCCCATACTTTGATGGTATTAGACCGCCTGAGCAAACATACGGATAATCTGTGGCTGAGATGGAGTGCCATTTTCCATGATATAGCCAAACCTGCCACTAAACGCTGGGATAACCGGGTTGGATGGACATTCCATAACCATAATTTCATCGGCGAGAAGATGATTCCGAAGATATTTAAACGGATGAAATTCCCGATGAATGAGAAAATGAAATATGTTCAGAAAATGGTTAATCTCCACATGCGCCCGATAGCACTGGCAGATGATGAGGTGACGGATTCAGCTGTACGCCGGTTGTTATTTGATGCAGGAGATGATATTGATGATTTGATGTTGCTTTGTGAGGCGGATATCACCAGTAAAAACCCGGATAAAGTACGCCGTTTCCTGAATAACTTCCGTTTGGTTCGTGAAAAGCTGGCTATCATAGAAGAGAAAGACCGCGTACGTAACTTCCAGCCTCCTATCAGTGGGGAAGAAATTATGAAGACATTTGGCTTAGCTCCTTCCCAACCGGTTGGTATTATCAAAGAAGCGATTAAGAATGCTATTCTGGACGGGGTTATTCCGAATGAATACGAAGCTGCCCGTACATTTATGATTCAACAAGCGGAGAAATTAGGATTAGTCCCTAAAGATGTTTGAATTTCCCGGTACTCTTTTTCTGCTAAGGATGGTACCCGGTAGGGGGGGGGTTCTCCCGGGTGGTAAACGTTTGTGACCCGGATAGGAAACGTTTATGACCCGGGTCACAAACGTTTGCCACCGAGGTCGCAAAGCTACTTTTTCCTTATCTCTTAACTGTATCTCCGGTACCTTTTAATTAAAAGAGTCGCAGGAAAACATTTCTTCATTGGTATCACCCTTTTTGGTTGATGCGTTCTACCGTTTTCACCCCTTTCACTGTTTTAATTTTATTGGTTAACACGCTTAAAGTATGGGTGTCCTGTACGAGTACGGCAAAGTTACCCTGGAAAAAACCGTCTACCGAATCAATATTCAGCGAACGTAGCGTCACTCCGTTTTCTTTACTGATAACAGATGTAATATTACTTACGATGGTGATATCATCCCGTCCGATAACCCGGAGGGTTACAACATAGCCATTTGTACCCTTACCACTCCAGCGGGCTTTAATAATCCGGTAACCGAAACGGTTGAACATCTCCTGGGAATTCGGGCAATCCATCCGGTGAATCTTAATCCCTTTGGTAGAGACAAAGCCAAACACCTCATCTCCGTAGATAGGGTTACAACATTTTGCTAGCGTGTATTCTATCCCTTTCAGATTCTGATCCAGAACCAATACATCCTGCCGTGAAGATATTTCTTCCACTTCTGTAGTGGCTACAAAATCTTCAGCACTTCGTATGCCTGTGTGGTCAAAGGACTCTTTTTCTTTCTTTTCCAGCTCCAGATAATCTTCAATCACCAGGTTGGGGTCCAGCCGTTCGTCTGAAATATCCAGATAGAAATCTGTAACGGTTTTGTATCCTTTCTTTTTGATGTAACGCATGAAGATACCTTCATCTACGTCAATTTTCCGGTTTTTAAACCGCCGCTGAAGCATTTCTTTTGCAAAGTCTACACTTTTGGCAGCCTCTTCCCGCAGGGATTGTTTGATTTTTACCCTGGCTCTGGAGGTAACTACAATGTTAAGCCAGTCCCGTTTCGGTGATTGGGTAGGCGAAGTGATGACCGAAACCGTATCCCCACTGTTCAGTACATATTTAATCGGGACATTTTTGTCATTTACTTTAGCGGATACACATTTGCTGCCTAACTGGCTATGGATAGAAAAGGCAAAATCCAGCACTGTTGCACCTTTTGGTAATTTAATGAGTTCACCGGTAGGAGTAAAGACATAGATTTCATCTTTGTAAAGATCCATTTTAAACTGCTGCATCAGGTCATGTGGGGAAGATTCTTTTGCCTCCAGGGCCATCCGCACATTGGTCAGGAATTCGTCCAGTCCGCTTTCTCCTTTGACCCCTTTGTAACGCCAGTGTGCCGCTAAACCTTTTTCGGCAATCTCGTCCATCCGGCGGGTCCGGATTTGAACTTCTACCCATTTATTCTGGGGACCCATTACGGTGATATGTAAACTTTCATATCCATTACTCTTAGGGATGGATATCCAGTCTTTCATCCGGTTCGGGTTGGGCTGGTACATATCCGTGATGATAGAAAAGACCTGCCAGCATTCAGAACGCTCTTTTTCTATGGGTGAGTCCAGAACCACCCGTATAGCAAATAAGTCGTAAATTCCTTCGAACTCGATATTTTGCTTTTTTAGTTTACTGTTAATAGAATGAATGGACTTGGTACGCCCTTTAATATCGAACGTCAAACCGGCTTCTTTCAGTTTCTTCTCTACCGGAGCGATAAACTCGGCAATATAAATATCCCGTGAATGTTTGGTTTCATTCAGTTTTCGTTTGATAAAAGCAAATTGTTTGGGATCGGTATATTTCAGCGAGAGGTCTTCCAGTTCGCTTTTAATTTTGTAAAGTCCCAGCCGGTGTGCCAGAGGAGCATACAAGAATGATACTTCCATGGCTAACTGCATCCGGTCTTCTTCCTCTTTGAGTTGTTTACCCATCCGCATCATACAAAGACGGTCTGCAATCATGAGCAGGATAACCCGTACATCTTCTGCAAAGGAAAACAGCAACCGATGGAAATTCTCCGAATTAACGGCTGTATTCTTTGAGTATAAATCAGACGTTTTTAATAACCGCTCAATAATCAGTACGGCATCTTCACCAAATACTTCCTTTACCTCTGCCTGCGTAATAATCTTCTTAAATACCGGACGGTAAAGAAGGATAGCAATAATAGAGGTACGTTTAAGGCCTATTTCATTGGCTGCTATAAGGGCTGTATCTATATTCCGGATTAATCCGTTAATCCCGTTTTTATCTCTTCCATAGCATTGCAGGGCGATGACCCGTTGCATGAGGGTACGCATTTTAGGAATATCGTCTTCCAGAAGATACGTTTGCAAACTCCTTATTAATAACCTGTATGAAGAGAAAAACTTCTTCTTTTCTGTTGCTGTAAAGAAAGGTTCAGTACCCATAACAATCTTTATATAAGTAGTTAAAGTAGCCAGCGTTCACTCCATTCACCGGGAAGCTATCATTCACTCCGTTTGTTTAACAGGTAGTATTTACTTCTGAATGAACGCAGTGAATGGCAGACGACTTATCTATTAAATATGTTGTAAAATTATCTTTTTTATCGGAAAAAGTCGAGGTTTTTAGGTGTTATTTTATACATTTGTCAGAGTTGGGAG
>JAJBTP010000467.1 GCA_020860805.1 Tannerellaceae bacterium
CATATAGACCGGACGACTCTCTTCATCAATAAAGAACCGGATAAAAAGAAAACCATCTTTCACAGCAAATTCGCTGTTATATAAAAAACGCCAGCTACACATATTGGCAAAAGAGAAGTCACAATTCTGAAAATCGCTCGTATATGTAAAAGATGTAATTATATCTTTGTCTTCCAATGTGATTGGTTGAAACGATAATTCCATTTTCATTTAACTGTTTTAGCAAATACAAATATAGAACTAATCCTCCGGAAGATTTGTTTGTGTAACAAAGATAATTTCTATAAGCTCATTTGTAATATTTATAAAGAAAATAAAATGCAATCATCGGATATAGGTTTAATCGGGCTGGCTGTAATGGGGGAGAACCTGGCCTTGAATATGGAAAGTAAAGGATTCAGTGTTTCAGTATATAATCGTCCGTTTGCCGGGGAAGAACAGGTTGTCGAACGTTTTATTAACGGACGGGGAAAAGATAAAAACTTTTTTGGTACGACTTCACTACCGGAACTGGTGAATTCTCTGCGTACGCCCCGTAAAATTATGATGATGATTAAGGCAGGTAGCCCTGTGGATGAAATGATAGAACAATTAATTCCGCTTCTTTCTCCCGGTGATATAATTATTGACGGAGGTAATTCGGATTTTCATGATACCGATCGGCGGGTAAAAGAATTATATCAACACAAGCTCTATTTTATTGGCACGGGTGTTTCCGGTGGTGAATTGGGTGCATTACATGGACCTTCTCTGATGCCGGGAGGTGCTCCGGAAGCATGGCCTTTTATCAAAGATATTTTTCAGTCTATAGCTGCCAGACTGGAGGATGGTTCGCCCTGTTGCGAATGGATTGGGCCCGGTGGTGCAGGCCATTTTGTGAAAACAGTCCATAACGGAATTGAGTATGGCGATATGCAATTGATAGCAGAAACTTATCATCTGTTGAAGAACCTCACCGGGATGGATAATGAAAAGATGAGTGCGCTTTTTGCCGAATGGAATACAGGTGAGTTAAATAGTTATCTGATTGATATTACCAGCCGGATACTTCGCTTTAAAGATATAGATGATACCTACTTACTGGATAATATCCGGGATGTAGCTGGACAGAAAGGTACCGGTAAATGGGCGGCTATGGCTGCCCTGGATGAAGATGAACCACTGACACTTATTACGGAAGCCGTATATGCCCGGTTACTTTCTGCTTTAGTCGAAGAGCGAAAAAAAGCAACAGAAAGGTATGGTTCGGAAGAAGCTAAAATCATGTCGATTGATTTAAACAAACTACAGGATGCCTTGTATGCAGCTAAAATAGTATCATATGCCCAGGGGTTTTCCCTCATGCAAAAGGCTTCCGTACGGTATGAATGGAAACTGGATTTAGGAACGATTGCCCGCATCTGGCGCAATGGATGTATTATCCGTTCCATATTCCTGCAAAAGATTACGCAGGCGTATGAAGCACAACCTATGCTGAAAAATCTGTTGTTTGATGCTTTTTTTACTCAGAAAATAAAAGAATCCCAGGATGGGTGGCGGCGGATTGTTTCGGAGGCTATTTTAAATGGTTTAGCTATCCCGGCTATGTGTGCAGCGCTGAATTATCTGGATGGATTACGTACGGTTCATTCTCCGGCAAACCTGATTCAGGCACAACGGGATTATTTCGGAGCGCATACCTATGAACGGGTAGACCGTAAACCAGGTTTGTTTTTCCATACGGACTGGACAGGTGTGGGAGGGCGATACCACCTCTGGAGTATATACAGCTTAAAACCAAACAGATGAATAACCAAACAGAAAATCAGCTATTAGTCATATTCGGAGCTTCCGGTGATTTAACATTCCGTAAACTAATTCCGGCTTTATATGATATGTTTACCCGGAAATTATTACCGGAATATTTTTGTATTTTAGGTGCTTCCCGTACCTCATATACAAACGAACAGTTCCGTGCCGAACAACACAATCATTTAGTGGATTTAAAGGGTGAACAGGCGGATATGGATGCGTTCCTGCAATTGCTGTGGTACATAACCATGGATACCTATCTTTCGGCCGATTATAACCGGTTGAAAGAATTTATTCAATCTTTACAAAAGCAATGCCAGTTACCGGATAACGTGATGTATTACCTGGCTACTCCTCCGGTAATGTATGAAGTCATTCCGGCTTTATTGGCAGCAAATGGACTGAATCATCCATCCGGGACGGACGGATGGAGAAGAATTGTAGTGGAAAAGCCTTTCGGGAACAGTCTGGAGTCAGCACAGAAATTAAACAAAGAATTAGGGTCTATTTTTAATGAGAAAGATATTTACCGGATTGACCACTATCTGGGAAAAGAAACGGTGCAGAATATTCTGGTGTTACGATTTTCCAATGGTATTTTTGAGCCTTTGTGGAACAGGCATTATATTGATTCTGTAGAGATTGTTGCTTTTGAAGAACTGGGTGTAGAAAAACGGGGGAAATATTATGAAGGTGCCGGGGCATTACGGGATATGACACAAAACCATTTGATGGAGTTAATGGCATTTACCGCTATGGAATCGCCTCCTGTTTTTGAGCCGGAGATGTTACGGAATGAAATTCATAAAGTCTTTCTATCTCTGCAACCATTGGACGAACAGCAAATAGATAAACAGGTATTACGCGGGCAATATGAAGGATACCGGCAGGAACCGGATGTAGCTCCTGATTCTGTAACAGAAACCTGGGTCGGTATGAAATTTTTTATAGACAATGTACGATGGAGTCAGGTACCCTTTTATTTGTATACTGGGAAGAAGATGAGCCGTAAATTATCAGAGATTTATATTAATTTTAAATCCACTCCGCATGTTTTGTTTGCCGGACAATGTTCCGGAGGTTCCTGTAACCAACTGATTATCCGTATTCAACCCGACGAAGGTATTTCGTTACGTTTTGGGTTGAAAATGCCGGGAGGTGGATTTGTGGTTAAACGGGTTAGTATGGACTTCCGGTATAGTTCTTTGTCCAGTGAATTATTACCGGATGCATATGTACGGTTATTGATGGATGCCATGAATGGTGATTCCACATTGTATCCGAGAAGTGATGCGTTGGAAGCCAGCTGGAAATTTATAGACCCTATCCTGACACACTGGAAAGAGGTAGGAGGAGAAGGACTGCTCTTTTATCCTCCGGGAACAGATGGCCCCGCAGAAAGAGACAGGTTATGGGTTCCGGATTAAATTATTATCTTTGTTTTGTTAACTACATTAACCTTTTAAATAAAAAGTATATGTTTAAGCAGTTTTTTAACCGGAAGAAAAAGAATCGTATTACAGAAGAAGATGTTTTACCTTTCCTGCAGGAGATAGGGCATATTTGTAGCACGCAGGGAATTGTAATAGGGGGTGTAACCTACAGTGTAACTCCCCTGGACGACAGAGTGATGATTGCTATGAATGATAGCGAATTCATTGAAGTCGACAAATGGAAATTTATGTCTATGGATGCATTGATAGCAGAAATCCAACAGTTTTACTATGCCGGTGATTATGTATCTGCCCGCCACTGTGGCCTGCAGGCTATAAAACTGGACGAGGAGCGTACAGATGGCGAACATGACTGGCGGCCTTATTATTGGGGTGGACGTATCTGCCAGGCAGAAAGAAATCATAATCCGGCAAGTGGGTTATTCGAGCAGGCCGTTGGAGTATAACTGTCCCAATAAAGCGGAAGTAACTGCCGAATTTGCACGTAGTATAAGCATCCTTGGATACCGGGAAGAAGCCATCGAAAATCTGCAGAAAGCACTGGAGATAGATGACAAACGAGCAGAGACATGGGCTGTTTTGGCAGCGGTACACTGGGATATGGAGAACCGGGGAGCAGCCGGAGAATGTTATCTCAAAGCAGTAGAACTGGAACCCCGGATGACAAGTGTATACGAAGAAGTGGGTACGCTCCTGAAAGAACTGAATGAACCTCAGTTAGGAGATTATTTCCTGGCTGTCTGGCAAAAGAATGAAACGGATGAAGACACACCTGTCAGGATCCGTGAAGCATTAGATATGCTTCACGGATCCTGACAGGTGTGTCTTCATCCGTTTCATTC
>JAJBTP010000431.1 GCA_020860805.1 Tannerellaceae bacterium
TTGGTCTGCTTTTTCCTGATATTGTCCTTTAAAGAAATCATACGCCGGACGTTCAGGTAAAACTTCGCTATAAACAGAAAGATCTACTGTCTTTTCATCGTTTGTTCCATTCATAAACACAACTATCGATTTATCTCCCAGTTTTCTTTCATATACATATACACCATTACGTGGAGAAAAATGTTTTAATGAACCTTTGGCTATTACATCATTTCCTTTACGCCAGTGTAATAATTTCTTCATATAATCGTACGCCTGATTCTGTTTTGCCGTACGTGTTGCAGCAGAGAAGGCATTTTGTGTATCTCCGGGCCATCCTCCGGGAAAATCGGCCCGCAAACCACCATCACCATATTTTTTATCTGCAGCCATCAGAATTTCTGTTCCATAATATATCTGTGGAATACCACGTGTGGTTAACAGGAATGCAATCCCCTGTTTGTAACGGTCGAAGTTTTCTGTCTGTTCCTCGCTTGTAAAGAAGCGGGAAGTATCATGATTATCCAAAAAAACCAGTAATTCCCGGGGATTTTCATATATAATATCCTGGGCCAGATAATCATAGATACGGGATAATCCTTTACCCATACTGGTTGGTTCATCAAAAGCTTTTCCGGTAATATCGTGCAACGGGAAATCCATTACACAGCGCAAATTGGAATTACGGGGAGCAGCCAGCTTACTATCCTTTTGCCAGAAAGCAATTCCAACATTATTACCCAACCAGGCTTCTCCTACAATATTAAAATCCGGATATTCGTCTGTTACTTCTTTACACCATTGTGACATCATATCGAAATCGGCATACGGATGAGTGTCCTGTCGGATTCCATCAATACCGGTATATTCAATCCACCAGATACTACTTTGAATAAGGTAACGTTTTACGTGGCGGTTCCGTTGATTCAAATCGGGCATAGATTGAACAAACCATCCGTCTACAGCAATTTTATGGTCATAGTCTGAAGCATACAGGTCATATTGAGGTACAGTTTCGTATGAAGTCTGTACATATCCGTCAGAAAAATTAAACCAGTCTTTGGATGGCCGATCCGTAAAGAAATAATGATTTGTACCACAATGGTTGAAAATCATATCCATAACCATTTTCATTCCCTTTGCATGGGTTTTATCCACTAATTCGATAAAATCTTCGTTAGTTCCAAAACGACGGTCTGCTTTATAATAATCCGTAATTGCATATCCATGGTATGACCCTGTCATATCATTTTCCTGAATCGGATTTAACCAGATAGTGGTTATTCCCAGGTCTGCAATATAATCCAGATTATCCATAATACCTTTAAAGTCTCCACCATGACGGGCAAAAGGCTCATTACGGTCTACTTTATCCCCACGCACCCCTTTTATTTCATCATTGGATGGGTCACCGTTAGCAAAACGGTCAGGCATGATAAGATATAGTACATCGGATGAATTAAAACCAACTCTATCGGAAGAACCTGCCTGACGTTCTTTGATTTCATAAGGAATAACCTGTTTTTCTTTTCCTTTTTTAATACAATATCAAACGATTCGGGCTGTGCATTTGTCAAATCCAGGTAAAGAACCAGATAGTTCGGATTCCCCAAATGCACTACCTCTTTAATCGTTGTGTATTTAGAAGTAATTGATAGCTCATTTTTCGCAATATTGTCACCATATAACATCACCTGAAGTTCAGGGTTTTTCATACCGGCCCACCAAAAAGCAGGCCCTACAACTTTAATTTTCGCTGTTGCCAATTGGGTCATAACCAACGCCACCAACAGTAACATATATTTTATTTTCTTCATCTTAATTTATTTAGTTTTAAGGGTTATAGTTTTTTTAATCCTTTTATTTCTGTAGGGTTATTTACTTCAATTATACTGATAGCATATCCTCCTGCAGGTGCTGACCATTGTTTCAGGTGTGATTTGTTATTTACAACAACTTTACGGATAGTATAAGCCTGTGGATTTGTTTTATAATGAGCATCTTTGGCATCTGCATAAATAGTTGCCACATAATTCTTTCCCGGTTCAAGGAAATCAAAAGAAATAGAAGAATTATACCCTTTTTCCCCACTCACATTTCCCACAAACCAGTTATTGGTACCTTTCTCTTTACGAGCGATTGTAATATACTCTCCCGGCTCAGCCTCAAGGTATTTACTTTCGTCCCAATCGACAGCTACATCTTTAATAAACTGGAATGCATCCGGGAAACGTTCATAGTTTTCAATAATATCTGCCGCCATCTGTAAAGGACTGTACATAGTTACATACAGTGCTAACTGATTAGCGATAGTACTATTTACATGGGAATTATTGAGAGGGTTCATTTTCTCCACATCCATTTCAAAAATACCTGGGGTATAATCCATCGGACCCCCTATTAAGCGTGTAAAAGGTAAGATAGTAACATGATTCGGATGGTTACCTCCGAACGCCTGATATTCCGTACCTCTTGCGGATTCGTTACCAATCAGGTTAGGCCAGGTACGACAAACTCCTGTAGGGCGAACTGCTTCATGTGCATTCACCATTATTTTATATTCTGCAGCTTTCTCTACTGCATATTGATAGTGGTTTACCATCCATTGACCATAGTGATATTCGCCACGGGGAATAATGTCACCTACATATCCGCTTTTCACAGAATTATATCCGTTATCCCGCATGAACTGATAAGCTTTATCCATATGACGCTCATAGTTTCTTACAGAAGAAGAAGTTTCATGATGCATCATTAGTTTAATACCTTTACCTGCTGCATACCTATGCAATTCTTTTACATCAAAATCAGGATAAGAAGTTACAAAATCAAATACATAATCTTTCGAATTTCCAAACCAGTCTTCCCAACCAATATTCCATCCTTCTATCAATACAGCATCAAAACCATGCTTTGCTGCAAAGTCAATGTATTTTTTACGTGTGCCGTATTTGCAGCATGTGTACCGTTCGGTTTTACCTGGTTATAATCTGTAATACCTAATTGTACACTTGGCAATTCATCTGTATATTGCCAGCTGCTCATACCGGTAATCATTTCCCACCATATACCTATATATTTAACAGGCTTAATCCAGGAAACATCTTCTATCTTAGAGGGTTCATTTAAATTCAATGTGATATTAGAGGCTAAAATATCCCCGGCCTTATCACTAACAATAACTGTATGCCAGGGAGTATTACAAGGAGCTTGCATATACCCTTTATCTCCTCTTGCATCAGGAGTCAGATGAGATTCAAAAGTGAATGTTTTGTCATCCAGTTCCAGATGCATACACGAATAATTTATCAATGCAGCTTCATGTAAATTGATATAAAGTCCATCATTACTTTTCATCATTAATGCTGTCTGTACACCTGTGGGAGAAAAAGGGGTTTGGGATGCATTGGGTGTAATTGCTTTTTGCATCAATCCTCTGATTTCAGATAATTTTGATTTTGTATAATCATATTCCTGTGTATCATAATCACCCGGAACCCAATGAGCCGTATGGTCACCGGCCATAGTAAACTGGGTTCTTTCTTCTTTAATAACGAAATAAACCAATTCTTTCTGTTGTGGAAATTCATAACGAAATCCTAACCCATCATTAAACAGACGAAAACGAACAATCATCGTTCGATTTGTTTGTTTCTGGTTTAATGCTACTGCCAGTTCATTGTATTGATTCCGTATATCTTTTGGCTCTCCCCAAACCGGTTGCCATATTTCATCTACTGAAGTAGTCTGTGCATCTATGACAGCAAACCCACCATATAAAGAGGTACGTATATTATCCGAATCAGCAGGTTGTTCAGGTGAGAAATCCCAGAATTCCCGTGATGGTGCCTCTGATTTTAATTCTAACCCTAACTTACTGGGTTTAATTACAATTTTGCCTTTGTATGAAAGTTCATAAACCGGAGTTCCATTTGCTCCGATAGAGAAGTTCATCGTCAGTTGGCCATCAGGTGACTTTAATTCCTGAGCTGTTATGCTAAAGGATGCTAAACAGCAAACTACCAACAGGGATAATAGGATTCTTTTCATGGATTAATAAATAATTAATATAGGTTTCTGAATACATAC
>JAJBTP010000192.1 GCA_020860805.1 Tannerellaceae bacterium
TTAAATTACTCTTCCTTATAGAAAAAATTAGTATTCTCTGTATCAAACTTCATATTCACCTGAATGAAGCAGTTACTTCATTCAGGTGAAGCAACTGCTTCATCCGGATGGAGGAACTGCTTCACTCCTGTGAACCTATAATTTGATATAGGGAAAAAAGATTTTTGGTAAAGGGGAAAGATAAATTCTCTGCAAGGACGACAGAAATGACAAGCAGGGGTCTTAAAATACCACCTTTCTCTATACAAATTAAAACGGCAAAACAACCCCTACCTTCTTTATTTTTCTTCATCAATAATCATACCGCTACCATAACATAAGGTATGATCCTTATCATAAATAACTCCATATTGTCCCGGAGCAATTCCCTGAATTTTATCTGCGGATTCAATCCGGTACAAGTCTCCTATCCTACGCAAAATACCCGGCGTAAAATCAGGAGTATGCCGTATCTTAAAAGTAATTTCTTTTTCGTCTTCAAAAGCACCCCAGGGATCTTCTGTTATAAAATTAAATCCTTGTAGGTTAACCACTTTACCGTATTGAGTTTCTGTGGTATATCCATTTGAAACATAAATAATATTCCGTCCGATGTCCTTCTTAATAACAAACCAGGGACCACCACTTAAACCCAGCCCTTTACGCTGGCCAATCGTATGAAACCAATAACCGTTATGTTTTCCTAATATTCTACCTGTTTCCAGTTCCACAATCTTACCGGTACGTTTTCCCAGATATCTTTCTATAAAATCATTGTAGTTAATCTTTCCGAGAAAACAAATCCCCTGGCTATCTTTTCGTTTTGCACTGGGGAGTTTTTGTTCCTCTGCGATAGCCCGGACTTCACTTTTCAGCAAATGACCAATCGGAAACATTAACTTGCGGATTTGCAGATTCGTAATCTGTGCCAGAAAATCAGTCTGGTCTTTAAGCGGGTCTTTAGCGGTTGACAACCAAATTTTATCCTCTATCTGTGTAGTAGTAGCATAATGCCCGGTTGCTATTTTATCAAAATCTTTTCCCCAGTTATCTTCAAAACAACCGAATTTAATATATTTATTACACATTATATCCGGATTCGGAGTCAATCCGCGTTTAACAGATTCAATTGTATAACTTACTACTTTATCCCAATATTCATCATGTAGGGAAACAATTTCAAAACGACAACCATATTTCCGTGCTATATAAGAAGTAATTTCAATATCCTCCTCTGCCGGACAATCAATATACCCATCTTTATCTTCCATACCAATACGTATGTAAAATATGGTGGGGTCGTATCCTGCCTCTTTCAACTGGTGTACTACCACTGAACTATCCACACCTCCAGATACTAAAGCTGCTATTTCCATACTATTTACTCACTTTATTTATGCAAAGGTAGGGAATTGTTTCTACTTTTGCAGAAGAAACAGACATTCAAACTACTATACCGAAATTTTGTTATCTGAATATGAAGAAAATAACATTAATTTGTATGACAGCAACGATTTTATCCGCTTCTACCTGTGCGGATTCAAATACAGGTAAAGAGCCGGTAACAGCCGAGTTCAATTATATAGTTGACCAATTTGCAGATATACAGATTCTGCGCTATCAGGTTCCCGGATTTGAATCTCTTTCTTTACAACAAAAACGATTACTCTATCATTTATCCGAAGCCGGATTAATGGGACGTGATATATTATTTGATCAGAATGGACGCTATAATCTGGCTATCCGCCGCACACTGGAAGCGATTTATACAAATTATTCCGGGGATAAAGCAGAAAGACAGTTTCAGGAGTTGGAAATCTATTTAAAACGGGTATGGTTTTCGAATGGTATCCATCATCACTACGGAGAAGATAAATTTATTCCGGGATTCTCACAGGAGTTTTTTGAAAACGAAGTGCGTAAGCTGGATGAAACGTTACTTCCTCTTTCTCAGGGAGGAACGATAGACGAGTTACTCACACTTATTACCCCCGTAATATTTGATCCGGCAGTCATGCCTAAACGCTCTGTACAAAGTGGTGACCAGGATTTAATTCTGGCATCTGCCAATAATTATTACGGAGAAGGGGTTACTCAAAAAGAAGTAGAAGCCTTTTATAATAAAATGAAAAAGCCAAACGATAAAACACCTGTTTCCTATGGTTTAAACAGCCAGTTGGTTAAAGAAAACGGAGTTTTAAAAGAAAGGGTTTGGAAAACAGGAAGTCTCTATTCCGAGGCCATCGAGGCTATTGTTCAGGAACTGCAGAAGGCTGTACCATTCGCTGAAAATGACTTACAAAGACAAGTCATCGAAAAACTCATTGCTTATTACGAGACTGGAGATTTAAAAACATTTGATGACTACTCTGTACTATGGGTACAGGACACAGCGTCGGAGGTTGATTTCGTAAATGGTTTCATTGAAACCTATGGAGACCCGTTGGGATTAAAAGCAAGCTGGGAGTCTACTGTCAATTTTATCAATACAGAGGCAACCAAACGCACCCGTATTATTAGTGATAATGCTCAATGGTTTGAAGACCATTCACCTGTTGATGAACGATTTAAGAAAAAAGAAGTCAAAGGAGTTACAGCTAAAGTTATTACTGTCACTTCTGTTGGGGGGGATTGCTACCCGGCTACCCCTATTGGTATTAACCTCCCTAATGCAGACCGGATACGCAGAGATCATGGTTCCAAATCGGTTACTATTGAAAATATTACCGAAGCTTACGATAAGGCGTCCCAGGGAAGTGGCTTTAACGAAGAATTTGTATGGAGTGATACCGAAAGAGAATTAATCCGCCAGTATGGCTTCATCACAGATAATTTGCATACGGATTTACACGAATGTCTGGGACATGGTTCCGGACAATCACTCCCGGGAACTGACCCGGATGCGCTAAAAGCCTACAGTTCAACGCTGGAAGAAACCCGTGCGGATTTATTCGGGCTTTATTATATGGCTGATGATAAAATGATAGAGCTAAACCTGGTACCTTCTGCGGAAGCTTATAAAGCCGAATATTATAAGTTTATGATGAATGGATTGATGACCCAATTGGTACGTATCGAATACGGAAAAGATATTGAAGAAGCGCATATGCGTAACCGGCAGTTAATTGCCCGGTGGGTATATGAAAAAGGGCGGCCTCAAAATGTAGTTGAACTTCGCAAACAGGACGGTAAAACCTATGTTGTCATCAATGATTATGAAAAATTACGCGAATTATTCGGTACACTTTTAAGAGAAGTACAACGGATTAAAAGTAAAGGTGATTTTACTGCAGGACAACAATTAGTAGAAGAATATGCAGTAAAAGTAGATCCTGTCTTACATCGTGAAATACTGGATCGATATGCCCGGTTAGACTTGTCGCCTTACCGTGGTTTTGTGAATCCGGTTATGAAAGAAATCATAAATAACCAGGGAGAAGTGGCAGATATTGTGTTGGACTATTCGGAAGGTTATATGAACCAAATGTTACGTTACAGCCGTAAATATTCATTCCTCCCTACCTTTAACTGATATGCAGGAAGAAATTATTAAAGCAATACGAGGTAAACTACGCCGTTTTATGAACGGCGTAGTTTCTGAAAGCATGCGCCGTCAGGGAATTATTTACAAACTTAATTTTGGAGTTTCTTTACCCCAGCTAAAAGAAATAGCTGGTGAATACACTCCTTCCAGGGAACTGGCTGAAGAGTTATGGAAAAAAGATGTACGGGAACTTAAATTATTATCTATTCTTTTATATCCTCCTCAAGAACTGACTTTTGAGAAAGCATACGAATGGATTGGGGAAATAGCACAACCCGAACTTGCCGAACAAATGGCTTTAAGTCTTTTACCCGGTTTATCCTATGCCGGAAAATTGGCAGCTCAATGTATCTCTGATACAGATGAATACCGTCAGACTACCGGCTTCCTTCTTTTCTCAAAACTATTTTTACAAAATAAATCTGTAGAGCCGGAATACATCCGTTTATTTATGAATAAATCTATCGAAATTATGGATAAAGGTATTTCCCGGCCTCAGCGAGCAGCATTAAATGCTCTGAAACGTTACGGCAGACAGAAAAA
>JAJBTP010000311.1 GCA_020860805.1 Tannerellaceae bacterium
TTTAATAATTAATGACGGAGAAAGAAGAATTGGATTCTACAGGTATATGGAACAAATACTGATAGTAAGGTTCTATTTTTAAATGAAGTAACGGATTAATACTCCACTCATACCCAAGACTGAAATGATGCGCTTTGGAAAAATCAAGGGATTTATTATTTATTACTTTTCCCTCTACTTCCTTTTGTACATAATAATAATCGAGTTTTTCCCTACGGCTATGCAAACCATAAGCCGCTGAAAAAGAATGCCGGGGGAATGGTGTCCATCTCAAAGCAGCACGTGGTTCTACTGTCCATTTATTATTCAGGTCAAATACTGCCCGGTAATCCCCAGACTGGCTTTCAGGAATTCATTTATATTTATAACAGAACTGCTAAAAGCAGATACCACACTATTAGCGCCTTTTCCTTGCGCTATAAGTTGCATCGGTATATCCAACCCCATATAAGGACTCACTTTATAATCCAGATCATAATTCAGGTTACTGAATGTAATACCGGTTCTGTTGATATGTCTGGAACTAAATTTTTTATGCAGGTACGAACCGGCAACAAAGTCCCATTTATAGTTTTGAAGGTCAGCCACATATATTATTTGTTGATTTTGTAGAGTAAGCTGATCCTGTACAATCCGGTCTTTTGAATAAATAGCAGAAAGAGAAGAACGTATATAGGTATTTGGGGTGATATAATAATGATGTGTTATTCCTCCTGATAATTTTTCCTGTTTAATATCTGTCGTTTGACGGTCTACCAGAGTTTCCCAATCCGCTTCCTCTTCCCGTTTGGTTTTATTCCGGTCTGTCAATCCCAGCATCCAGACCGAGAATGTCCCGGCCTTCTCAGTAGGAAAATGAAGTTTAAAAGCCAGGTCCTGATATTTCAGATTGGTTTCTCCATCTGTAGCCAGGCTGGTTGATGATAATCTATAATTCAGCAGATAGGAACTATTTTGCTTTCTGCCCAAAGGACCTTCGGAGGCAAAATCAACACCCAATAAAGCAAACTGAAATGTATGTTCATGTTTCCGGTTATTGCCATTCCGTAGATGTATATCAAAAATACCCGATAAAGCATTCGTATATTCTGCCGGAAAAGCCCCGTTATAAAAGTCGGAATTACCCGTTACCTGTGTACTAAGGGCTGAAAGGAATCCACCCCCTAAACCAAATAAATCCGCATAATGTGTAGGTGCCGGAATTTCAACTCCTTCCAGCCGCCACTGAGTAAACTGAGGAGCATTTCCCCGGATAGCAACTCCATTCGAAGCTACATCGCCGGCCACTCCGGCAAAAGCTGCGCTTAACCGGGCCGGGTCATCAAAGCCATTGGCAAACCGGGAAGCCTCTTCCATACTAATCATACGTCCGCCTGTGATAGCCATAGGATTTAAGGTTTCATCTTTTTTAATCTCCGGAAGAACTACAACTTCGTCCAGTTCGAAGATATTTTCCTGTAATTGAAATTCCAGAAAAGTTTCTTTGGAGGAATTCACCAGCACTTCATTCATATAATAGGTATGATAGCCTACAAAAGAGGCTATTACCTGATACCGTCCAACAGGTACCCCCGGGATAATAAATTCACCTTTTTCATTGGTTGATGTTCCGATACCCGGTATTTCCGGTATAGCAATCGTTACAGAGGATAACGATGGGCCTGAAGAGGCATCTTTCACTATCCCCCGGATAGTTTGTGTGACTTTTCTTTTTATACCGGGATTTGTTTCTACTGTCTTTAATTGATTAGGATGAGGATAAATAATAATATGATAACTCCTTATTTTATATGTATAGCCTGTATTTTTAAGGATGTGTTCCAGGGATTCTTTCAAAGGCATATCTGATAAGGAAATTTTTCTTTTTATCTGTAAATCCAGTCCGGATTGTTCATAAGCAATACTATACCCGGTTTGCTGTTCTATATGAATAAAAGCATCTTTCAGAGAAATGTCGTCATTCTGTAAATTGACCAAAGGGTTCGCCGTTTGACTAAACGATTCAAAAACAGGAAAAAGAAAGAGGATAAAAAGAAGTTTTCTAAAAGGGTTTATATATACATTTATTTGATTCATATGATTACATTTGTATAGTTAATACTTCCGTTTGTTACATGCGTGGAGTGTTCGTTTTTTCAGAACCGGGAAGAGGGTTCTCAAGCTGCTTTCCGGTTCCTTTTTCTTCATAGGCAAAATCAATCTTTAGTTTTTTCCAGAATAAACCGGTTATCCACTTTCCGGTATCTAAAACCAGCAATATCCATCAGGACATCGAGTATTTCTCCGGGGGTTTCGTTTTTAATAAACTTTACAGTATAAATTTTAGAAGCAGGAATATCTGTATTATTTTGGATAGAGATATTAAACTGTCTTTCCAGCGTCTGAATGATTTCATTCAGCGAAGAGCCGGAGAAAATCAACTGCCCGGTTATCCAACTATAACTTTCTTCCGGTTGTACAGTCGTAATCTCTATATCAGAGGACACACGATGATAGGTCAACTGTTCGTTAGGAACCAATATCCTCGCATCCGGCAAAGAGGTATGCACTTCCACTTTACCGCTGGTAAGAGTCGTTACTGTTTTATTATCTTCCGGATAGGCTTTCACATTAAACTGTGTACCTAACACCTTAACGGATAAATCTGCAGTTTTTACAATAAAAGGAGCTTCTTCATTTCTCACTACCAAAAAGTAAGCTTCCCCGTCCAGGTGTACCAATCGTTGACTACCTTTAAATTTATCCCTATATTTAATCGTTGTTCCGGCATTTAACCATACCTCTGTACTATCCGGCAGGAATATATGTTTTTCCTCCCCATAGGCAACTGTTATTTCCACCATTCTTTTATAGGTCAGGTAATAATGCAGACTTCCTGCCAGGATAAAAAGAGGGATAAGTATGGCTGCCACACGGGATATTTTGCTGAATAAAGTTTTCTTTGCCGGTTGTTTCCGGAACCGTCCGATTCTGGTATTCACCCGTTCCAATGCTACATACGTACCGGAATCACTTTCCGGTTGAATTTGATTCCAATAAACCAGAGACGCCTCTTCTTTCTTTTCCGTATCTTTATCGTTTATAAGCCACTTTTGTATCCTTTCTTCCGTTTGAGATGGGAAACGGCCGGAAAGATATTTCCGGATAATATGATAAAATATAGTCGACTCCATTCTGCTTCGTTTTATTATATATACGGGCAGAAGGGAAAAACCTCAGTAAGAAAATCTGTTTTTTAAAGAAAAGGTATAAAAAAGAGTGATGGCTTTGCGAATCTCTTTTAACGCAAGGCTCAACTGGCTTTCTACATTTCGTTTAGTCGTATGTAGTTGTTCAGCAATTTCTGTATTACTTAATCCTTCATTCCGGCTCAATTGATAGATTTTACGCCGTTGCTCTGGCATAGCCTCTACTATCTGGTCTATTAATATACACAATTCTTTGGCTATCAATTCTTCTTCCGATGTGGCACTCAATGGTGTTACATCCTGTTGAGTGAGATAAGCATCCTGTACATACTTACGCCGCAGGAAATCAATAGCTGCATTCCTGGCTATTGTATGCAAGTAGGAGTTAAAGGATTTGGAAGTATCTATAAACATACGGTTGTGCCAAAGGGTAACAAATAACTCTTCCGTTAATTCCTCAGCATCCGGTCCGGATTTGATATAGCCGTAAATAAATGTCTTCGTCTTATTATAACAGGTAACAAATATTTTTTCAAAAGCTTTATGATCACCCTCCCGTAAAGCCTCTACAATTTGTATGTCAATTCCATCCTTCATCCTATGCCACTTTGGAACAAAAAGCAAAAGAAAGAATAATTTCCGGGATAAAAAATACTCAGATATAGTCATTAAGAGATAAAGAGAATTATTAGCCGTTTTATACTCCACACACTTTTCATTCATTTCTAAAATAAATCACACAATAAAGTAAACCTTTCATCCGTTATTCTAATAAGGCGTTTAATAAAGCATGCGATGAATATAAACCTCATCTTACGGAGCACCTGCCTATGTGAATAGGTAGGTGTTTTTTAAGGAATCATACTATACAAA
>JAJBTP010000163.1 GCA_020860805.1 Tannerellaceae bacterium
GATATGACAATAATATATCAAAATTATGTACTTTTGTTCTCTAATATCAAACTCTATTTTTATATGAGACGATTCTTGCTGGGATTGGCTATCCTTTCACTTCTACAGCAGAGTATTTGTTACTCACAAACAGCCTCTAAATCAGAAAAAAACACAACGCGCATTATGACTTATAATATTCGTAATGCAATGGGAATGGATCATGTTACCGATTTTGACCGGCTATCAGATGTGATTGACCGGTTACAACCGGATGTAGTAGCGCTACAGGAAATTGATAGTGCTACCAACCGAAATAATCAATTGGATGTATTACAAGAAATTGCCGGACGGGTTTTGATGCACCCTTATTATGCTCCGGCTATTGATTACGACGGAGGTAAATATGGTATTGGTATCCTGAGTAAAGAAAAACCGCTTACAACTAAAGCCTTTCCCCTACCCGGCCGTGAAGAAGAACGGGCGTTACTGATAACTGAATTTGAAAATATATACTTGCCTGTACACACCTGTCCCTGACAGAAGAAGATAGAAACAGTTCACTGGAAATAATCAGGAAAGAAGCCCAAACTACTAATAAACCATTTGTACTGGCAGGTGATTTAAATGCACGTCCCGGTTCTCCTTTCATCGAAGCTCTAAAAAAAGAATTTGATATTCTGAATAATACCGCAATAAATACATTTCCTGCCGATACGCCCAAAGTCTGTATTGATTATATAGCTATATATAAACAGGAGGAAAAACCCTATACACTTTTGTCTGCTTTTGCACCGAAAGCAGTTATAGAATCAGACCATCGCCCCGTAGTAGCTGATATTCGCTGGAAAACACCGGCCCATAAGATATTCCCAACCTTATTTGCAAAATCCGGTCGACAACGGAATTACGATTATGTGGCAGACTCAGGCACCTGTATATAGCTGGATAGAATATGGAACAGATACCCTGAATCTGAAAAAGGCACATACATTAGTAGATGGGCAGGTTATTTGTAACAGTACGCATAGTAAAATCCGGTTAGAAAATCTGCCACCCGGACAGACGTATTATTATCGTGCCTGCTCGCAGGAGATAACATTATATCAGGCTTATAAAAAGGAGTTTGGTTATACAGCCGTTACCCCCTTTTCCACCTTTACACTTCCGGCTGCTTCTGAAAAAGACTTTACAGCTATTATTTTTAATGACCTGCATAAACAGGTACCTACTCTGAAAGCGTTACATGAACAGGTAAAAGATACCGGATATGATTTTGTCGTATTCAATGGGGATTGTATAGACGATCCGGACAATGAAGAGGTAGCTATCTCGCATATGAGTATCCAATGCGAAGTGGTAGGAGCGCATAAAGTTCCGGTTTTCTATCTGCGTGGAAACCATGAAATCCGCAATGCATACTCTATAGGCTTACGGGATTTACTGGACTATGTAGGAAATAAAACCTATGGTGCCTTTAGCTGGGGAGATACGCGTATTGTGATGCTGGATTGTGGCGAAGATAAACCGGACGACCATTGGGTATATTATGGATTAAATGACTTTACACAATTACGCCGGGAACAGGTTGATTTCCTGGAAAAAGAAACAAAATCCAAAGCATTCAAACAGGCGTCCCGCCGGATTATGCTTAATCATATCCCGGTATATGGCAATGGAGATGAATATGAACCTTGTCCTGCCTTATGGGCACCTTTCCTTAGCAAAGCACCTTTCGATATTAATATCAGTGGCCATACACACCGGTTTGCTTATCATCCGGCAAAAACAATAGGGAATAATTTTCCCGTAGTTATCGGAGGAGGATACAAGAAAGAAGATGCAACTGTCATGATACTACGCAAAAGAGGAAAAGAAATGACTTTACAGGTTGTCAACACAGAAGGGAAAGAATTATTATTCCTGGAGTTATAATAAAATGAACCAATGAAATAAATAATTAAATAACGGAATGAAAATTAATACAAAAGAACTGGACGAAACGATTCAGCCGGTACAGGCTACTGACCTCATTTATGGAATTAATGACCGTCCACCTTTCCGGGATACGCTTTTTGCAGCCCTTCAACACTTACTGGCTATTTTTGTAGCGATTATTACCCCTCCTCTGATTATAGCGAATGCGCTTGGTCTGGATCTGGAAACCAAAGGTTTTCTGGTTTCTATGGCTCTTTTTGTATCGGGTATCTCTACGTTTATTCAATGCCGCCGGATTGGTCCGGTAGGTGCCGGACTACTCTGTATCCAGGGTACCAGCTTTTCTTTTATTGGCCCTATTATTGCTGCCGGACTGGCAGGTGGATTGCCTTTGATATTTGGTTGCTGCATAGCTGCTGCTCCGGTAGAAATGATTATCAGCCGCACCTTCAAATACCTGCGCAACATCATTACACCGCTGGTATCCGGGATTGTTGTCCTGTTAATCGGGCTGAGCCTGGTAAAAGTGGGAGTAGTTTCCTGTGGTGGCGGATTTGGTGCGATGGAAAACGGTACGTTTGGTAGTCTGAAAAATGTGGGAGTTGCGGCTGTTGTTCTACTCAGTGTATTATTTTTCAACCGTTGTACGAATAAATACCTCCGGATGAGTTCCATTGTATTAGGACTTATTATCGGTTACGGACTGGCCTGGTTCCTGGGCATGGTACATATCGAAGCTGCTGCAGCACAGGAGTTATTAAGCTTTAATATCCCTACCCCTTTTAAATATGGCCTGGCCTTTAACTGGTCGTCTTTCATTGCCATTGGTTTGGTATACCTGATTACAGCAATTGAGGCTACAGGAGATGTAACGGCTAACTCCTTAATTTCCGGAAAACCTATTGAAGGAGAAAAATATCTGCAACGCGTATCCGGTGGAGTTATGGCAGATGGATTTAACTCGATGCTTGCAGGTGTTTTTAACTCATTCCCGAATTCTATATTTGCCCAGAATAATGGGATTATCCAGTTGACAGGAGTTGCCAGCCGATACGTAGGATATTACATTGCAGCTATGCTGATTTTACTGGGTCTGTTTCCTATTGTAGGGATTGTTTTTTCTATTATGCCCGATCCGGTATTGGGTGGTGCTACCCTATTGATGTTTGGTACAGTAGCAGCAGCCGGAATCCGTATCATTGCAGCACAGGAGATTAACCGGAAAGCAACGTTAGTATTAGGTGTTAGCTTATCGCTGGGACTGGGTGTAGAATTAATGCCGGATATTCTGGCTACTGCTCCCGAAGCTATCAAAGGTATTTTCTCTTCCGGTATTACTACCGGCGGACTTACCGCCATTATTGCCAATATACTGATTCGTGTAAAAGAAGAAAATTCAACAGAACTATAAATAAGGATGGAATTACTTAAACATCGCATACTACAGGACGGACGTTGTTATCCGGGAGGTATATTAAAAGTAGACAGTTTTATTAATCATCAGATGGACCCCATGCTGATGTATAAAATTGCAGAAGAGTTTATCAACCGTTTCAAAGGAACGCATATTAATAAAATTGTTACAATTGAAGCCAGCGGAATTGCTCCGGCTATCATGGTAGGATACGTTATGCAGCTACCCGTTGTATTCGTAAAGAAAAAGAAACCGAAAACAATGGAGAATATGCTTTCCACAGTAGTACATTCTTTCACAAAAGACAGAGATTACACCGTATGCATTAGCAATAATTTTCTAACAGCAGACGATCATATTTTGTTCATTGATGATTTCCTTGCCTATGGAAATGCAGCCTTAGGCATGCTCGATCTGGCCAAACAATCCGGATGTACCGTAGCCGGTATGGGTTTCATCATTGAAAAAGCATTTCAGGACGGCGGTAATACCTTACGCGAACAAGGCATCCACGTAGAAAGCCTTGCCATTATCGATAATCTCGATAACTGCGAAATCGTTATACGATAGTTTTCCGATTTAAAATATAAAAGAAACAGATAACAAAAAAATATTTATCTATCCTATTTGTGATTAGTTATAGTCGAAAAATTTATTTTAGATGTAATCTATTGAAATATAAGACATTCCTCTCCCCTCTTGAGAGG
>JAJBTP010000480.1 GCA_020860805.1 Tannerellaceae bacterium
GTGTGATCCCATCGGTTCACGTACGAGAGCCCATGGGATCACGTGCGTGAGCCGAAGAAAAGGTGGGATATTACCTGAAAAACAGAGCGTAGATGTTTGAAAGAAAGAAGCTATATCTCAGGATTTCTGTGGAGAGTAAAACAAATCAGCCATTTACATCTGATGTGTAAATGGCTGAATATTGTCGGGATGACAGGATTTGAACCTGCGACCACACGCCCCCCAGACGCGTACTCTACCGGGCTGAGCTACATCCCGCTTTATTTGACTGCAAAAATAGTATTTTTGAATCAGATTCCAAAGCTTTCCCGGTAAAAATCGAGTGATTCCAGAATGAGTTCTTTGGTAACTGATTGATTGATGCGTACTTCCCCTACCTGTGATAAAAGAGTAAAATTGATTACTCCTCCTTCGTTTTTCTTATCATGGGTTATCAGTTCATATAAGGTTTCATAATCATCGCAATCAAAAGGAATAGCACTATAATATTCTTTCAGGTAATGCACTACCCGGCTAAGGCGTTCCATCGGGAAGCCACACACTTTATAAGAAAGATATAGTTCGCTAACCATACCGGCTGCGACTGCATGCCCATGTAAAACCGGGGCATTTTTCTTAAAGGTCAGACTTTCATAGGCATGTCCTATCGTATGTCCGAAGTTAAGTGCTTTGCGAATACCCTGTTCTTTCGGGTCTTCCTCAACAATACGTTCCTTAACAGCCACTGATTGAGCGACCAGTTTATTCAGGAAGGTATAATCTATATCTACATCCAAATCAAACAGTAAAACAGAGGTATAAATCTCCATGGAACTAATCAACGCATGTTTGATCATCTCTGCATATCCGGAAAGAATATTTTCCCTGTCGAGTGTACGTAGGAACTCACAGTCAATAAATACACATTCCGGTGGATAAAAGGCACCGATTTCATTTTTCAGGCCGATGAAGTTTATCCCTGTTTTCCCTCCCACTGCAGCATCAACTGACGCCATCAGGGTAGTAGGTATATTCAGTGTACGGATACCACGTTTAAAGGTGGCTCCGGCAAAACCTCCCATATCCGTAATCATTCCTCCACCCAGATTAATCAGGAGTGAATTACGGGAGGCTCCCTCTGTAGAGAGAATCTGCCATATATCCGTTAATACTTCTATATTTTTATTTAAATCTCCCGCTCCGGTGGTAATCACACGGGCCTCTTTTAGCAAAGGTACGTTCTGGATCAATGGCCAGCACATTTCCCTTGTATTGCTATCAGTCAACACAAATAGCTTATCATAGGATACGGAAGAGAGGAAATTCTGTAAATCCTTCTGCAAATCAGCCGATATAACAACTTGTTGTTTTCCCATCACTCTTATAATTCTGCTTAATTTTTTACCCCTACAGCTTCTAATACGGCATCTACAGCCATTGTCAGACCATCTGTATTTTTACCTCCTGCTGTTGCAAAGTGAGGCTGGCCACCGCCACCTCCCTGTATGTATTTAGCCGCATCTTTTACCAGTTTACCGGCATTCAGTCCGTCAGCTACCAGGCCATCACTCAACATCACCATCAGGGTACATTTAGTTGCATCTTTGATACCGAATACAAAAACAAAACTGCCTTTTAATTCTCCTTTGATCTGGAAAGCTATGTTTTTCATTACTTCCGTATTCACCTCAACCACTCCCTGCATTACCTGTATACCATTGACATTTACAGCGTGCGAAACAAGTTCTTTTTTCATCCGGATGGCTTTTTCTTTGATGAAATCTTCAATTTGTTTCTTCATGTCTGCATTCTCTTCCACAGACTTTCTGATAGCCTGTGCCAGATTCGGCATATTATTCATCATGGACTTCAGTTCACGGATTAAGTCCTGCTGCATAAAGAAGTATTCTTCTGCTTTTTCGGCAGTTACAGCTTCAATGCGGCGTACACCGGCTGCAATAGAACTTTCGGCTACAATCCGTAACGTACCAATCATTCCGGTATAAGCAACATGTGTACCTCCACACAACTCCACTGAAGTACCGTATTTAACGACACGAACTTCTTCTCCGTATTTTTCACCGAACAGTGCCATAGCCCCCATTTCTTTTGCTTCAGCAATCGGAAGCGAACGGTGTTCTTCCAGTTTATAGTTGGCACGTATCTTTTCGCCTACCAGTTTTTCTACCTGCCGAAGTTCTTCATCTGTCACTTTCTGGAAATGAGAAAAGTCAAAACGTAATGAATCCGGCGATACGTATGATCCCCGTTGTTCTACATGGGTTCCCAGAACTTCCCGCAAAGCTTCATGCAACAGATGAGTACCGGAATGGTTACACTCTGATTGAATGCGTTTCTTACGGTTGATGGTTGCTGTAAAAGTGGTTGTGAGGTCTTCCGGCAGTTTATCCGTCAGATGAACCGAAAGGTTATTTTCACCTTTTGTATCCAGTACGGCAACTTTTTCTTCGTCACTGATTAACCAGCCTGAGTCACCGACCTGTCCTCCCTTTTCCGCATAGAAAGGAGTTTGTGTTAATACAATCTGATATAGCTCTTTATTTTTTTGTTTAATCTTACGATACCGGAGAATCTCTGCATCGCATTCAAACAAATCATACCCCACAAAAATACTATCTCCTTCTTTTAATACGACCCAATCACCGGTTTCAATAGCTGCAGCATTACGAGCACGCTCTTTTTGTTTCTGCATTTCTGCATCAAACTCAGCGATATTGGCTTCCATTCCGTTTTCACGCAGAATCAATTCCGTCAAATCCAGCGGAAACCCATAAGTCGCCTACCGGGTACATGCATCTACACCCCTCACGTTATTCTGACCGGCAGCTTTCGCTTCTTCCATTTTTTTATCCAGCAAACGGATACCGGTTTCCAGGGTACGCAGGAAAGACTCCTCTTCTTCTTTGATTACCTTTTCAATCAACACCTGCTGGTCAATCAACTCCGGATACGCATCTCCCATCGTTTCAATCAATGCCGGAAGCAGTTTATACATAAAGGCTTCCCGCCTATCCAGGAAAGTATATCCGTAGCGGACTGCGCGACGCAGGATACGGCGGATTACATACCCGGCTTTTGCATTGGATGGCAACTGTCCGTCGGTGATGGAAAAAGAAATAGTACGGATATGGTCAGCGATTACACGCATAGCGATATCTTTCTGTACATTTTCTCCATACCGTGAACCTGTCAGTTCTGCAATCTTCTGTATAATCGGTTGGAATACATCTGTATCATAGTTGGAAGTCTTGCCCTGCAATGCCATACAAAGGCGTTCAAATCCCATACCGGTATCAATTACTTTAGCTGGCAGAGGGTCCAGTGAACCATCAGCTTTGCGGTTGTATTGCATAAATACCAGGTTCCAGATTTCGATTACCTGCGGATGGTCTTTATTAATCAGGGTAGCTCCGTCTACTGTGGCACGTTCTTCTGCGGATCGGAGGTCGATATGTATTTCAGAACAAGGGCCACAGGGACCTGCATCTCCCATTTCCCAAAAATTATCTTTTTTATTTCCGTTCAGGATATGGTCTGCAGGCAGGAATTTTTCCCAGTAACCGGCCGCTTCATTATCCCGTTCCAGTCCTTCAGCCTCACTGCCTTCAAATACAGTCGTATACAGACGTTCCGGATTAAGTTTCAACACATCTACCAGATATTCCCATGCCCATTCAATAGCTTCTTTTTTGAAGTAATCACCAAAAGACCAGTTTCCCAACATCTCAAACATGGTATGGTGATAGGTATCATGGCCTACCTCCTCCAGGTCATTATGTTTACCACTTACGCGCAAACATTTCTGCGAATCGGCAACCCGGGGGTATTTAATGGGTACATTTCCCAGTATTATATCTTTAAACTGATTCATACCCGCATTCGTAAACATCAGTGTCGGGTCTCCTTTTATCACCATAGGAGCAGAAGGTACAATCTGATGTTGCTTTGAAGCAAAAAATTCTTTAAATGATTCGCGGGTTTGTTTAGCTGACAACATATTAAATTATAGTAGTTTGTAGTTGGTAGTTTGCCGTACG
>JAJBTP010000634.1 GCA_020860805.1 Tannerellaceae bacterium
GATATATAAGATTCATATGCCTGCTGTTATTAATTGGTAGTATTTTCCCTTCCTGTGACAAAAGGCAGCAAACTACTTTCCGGGTATTGCAAATAAATCTTTGGCATGAAGGCGCTATGATGGAAGGAGGATTTGAAGGGATTGTGGATATTATTACACAAACCAGTCCGGACGTAGTACTGCTTTGTGAAATACGGAATAATGATTTTATTACCAGGTTAACGACTGCTTTACGGGAAAAAGGGGAAGAATATACCGGAGAAAACTTTGACATGAGCATTGGGTTAATCTCCCGTTTTCCTTTGGAGAATACCTCTTTTATCCGGTTGGAGGAAGATAGTTCACGGTCTTTAATGAAAGCGTCCGTACAAATAGCCGGGCAACCCTTTGTATTCTATTCCGCCCATTTGGATTACACCCATTACGAATGTTACCTGCCCAGAGGCTATAGCGGTACTACCTGGCAAAAGATAGAGGCTCCCGTCACTAATGCCGACTCTGTATTGGCAGCCAACCGGATTGCTATGAGGGATGAGGCCATTACTGCCTTTCTGAGAGATGCGCATAAAGAAGTGCAGGCCGGAAGTTTTATTATTCTGGGAGGCGATTTCAATGAACCTTCCCATCTGGACTGGCAGGAAGATACCAAAGATTTATGGGACCATAACGGAGCTGTTATAAACTGGGATTGTTCCGTCATGTTGCACCAGGCCGGCTTCAGCGATACCTACCGGGAAGTGTATCCCAGTGCAGTAACCCACCCCGGTTTTACATATCCGGCAGGCAACCGCGAAGTAGAACTCAAAGACCTGTGCTGGGCTCCTGAAGTAGATGAACGTGACCGGATAGATTTTATCTACTATTATGCACGTCCGGAATTAACCCTCAAATCCGTGAGTATAGTAGGCCCTGCTGAATCCGTTGCCTACGGACAAATACAACAGAGTACTTCAGAAGATACATTTCTTCAACCCGAAGGTATCTGGCCTACCGACCATAAAGCCATGCTGGCTGTTTTTACATTGACTACAAATAAAAACAAATAGAATCCTATGAAACGAATCATACAAACACCTATACGATTATTGTTACTTCTTTTATGCCTGTCCGGAGGAATACAGGCACAACAATCCGCAAAGAAAGTGCGCTTTGCTTTTCTGACGGATATCCATTTGAACAGTTCCAATGACAATGACAGATACAATGGATTCCTGACTGCTCTGGCCAGGGTAAAGGAAATGAATGTAGATTTCTTTATGACAGGAGGCGATATGATTGATATCAGCGGTATGAGTAAAAATATGCCGTTCACCGTTACGGATAGTATGTATACTATGCTCAAAAATACCCTCGACCAGACCCATATGACGTATTATCCAACCCTTGGGAATCACGACCGGTATTTTGATGCAGACGCAGGATATAAAGAAGGAGATGAAATCTTCAAAAAGTATTTTGGCCCATCTTATTATACCTTTGAAAAGAATGGTGTGCGGTTCTTTGTCCTGAATTCAGTTCAATCCGGTTCCGGAGGTGGCTATTATGTGGGAGAACAACAAATGGAATGGCTGCGGAAAGAACTGGCATCCGTATCACCCGGTACACCTATCATCTGTTCTATACATGTACCTGTTTACTCCATGTATTATCCGGTAGTTGAGAACAGATATGTATTTGTGGATGTAATAGCCAATTATAAAGAATTACTGAACGCCTTTGAAGGATATGATTTACGATTGGTATTGCAGGGACACCGGCATCTGCACGAAGAAATGCTTTTACAGAACGTACAGTATATTACAGCCGGAGCCGTATGTGCCGGTTGGTGGGGAGGTGCTTTTCACGGAACGGAAGAAGGATTCCTGTTGGTGGAAGTGGACGAAGAGAACCGGTTTAGCTGGGAATATGTAGAATATGGCTGGGAACCTAAACCATAACAAATTATGCTATCGGTAAAACAATATCTGATACCTCCGCTTTTATTCCTCCCATTTACTCTTTTAGCCCGGGAAACAACTTATCAGAATAAAGCTATCCGGCTGGAAGGAAATGATAACTACCTATGTATGGGGATGGATATTATCCGGGAGCAGTGGACACTGGAAGCCTGGGTAAAAGGAGAAAACGGCTGGAAAGAAACAGAAGTTATTATCGGGGGAGGCGAATATAGTAATCTGAGTTATGTAGACCCCTTGGTACTGGTCATAAAAAACGGAAGAGTTACCAGTGAGAAAGCAGGCATTCAGTCGAATACGATACTGGATGATAAGTGGCATCACATAGCCTTATCCTGTGACGGGAAGACTATCCGTTTATATGTGGACGGACGGATGGAAGCAAGCCGGGAATTTGTTACAGCTATTCTTCCGGGTGTATTAGGGGCACATATGGATACGGTTAATACTTACTGTGGCTTACTGGATGAAGTACGGATCTGGTCGGCCGCTATTCCTGCAAAAATATTGCAGGAGTGGAAAAGCCGGCCTTTACAATCTACCCATCCTTTTATTCAGAAACTGGAAGCCTATTATACCTTTGATGAAGAAATAGATGACACGGTAATTAACTGGGTAGGAAAAGGTCATTTGTCGTATCATATACGAAATGTCAGGAACCAACGCGAAAGAGGGAAACGACTGGCTTATACCGTTCCGGCTGATAATCCTCATTTTGCTTATCCGGGGCAGGAACAGGCCTTGTTTAATGCAGTCGTTATAGACAGTGAATGGGATGTGGCACCCCGGGTACCCGGGACAACCAGATTCTGAAACTGCGGCTGGCTGTAGTAGGGGAGGAGAATCCATTAACCCTCTCTGCTTTACAACTGGATTTATCCCGGATGACTAACCTGGCAGATGTAGAGCAGGTCACCCTCTATTATACCGGTGATAAAGCCCGGTCGACCAACCGCAGAGAACTTAGCAGGCGACCCATTTCAACCGGCGGGCAACTGACCCTCTCCGGAAAAGACTTACTACTTACACCAGGTATTCACTATTTGTTGGTAACAGCTGATATACATCCGGGAGCAACCGAAGGCAACCGCATAAAAATGAGTGTCCCTTCATTTACCCTGAATGGTAAACCTTATCAACCGGAATCATCTCCGGGGATGTATGATAAACAAATAGTATGTAACAGCAGCAACCAACCGGATGTATTAAAAGTATTACAATGGAACATCTGGAATAGCGGAAACTGTCTGGGAAATGATGGCTTAAACCAGGTGATTCGGCTGATACGTGAATCAGAAGCCGATATTATTACCATGCAGGAAGGATACGGAAGCCAGTATACCATTGCGGAGGCTCTGGGGTATAACCTGTTGACCCCTTCTCCCTCTGATAATCTGGCACTCTTCAGCCGGTATCCAATGGCACAATTGCCATCCTCCAAAACATTCCAGTCCAATCCGGCGCTGATTCATCATCCGGATGGTAGCCGATTGCTGGTGAACAGCAGCTGGTTGCGGTATTCCTATGAACCGGAATATACAGGAAACTATCCCGAAAAAGACCATGATACCTCCTTATGGATAGCAGAAGACTCAATCCGTCCGATGAAAGATGTGGCTGAAATTCTGGCTACAGATGTGGAACCCTGTCTGGAGAAAGATATGGCAGTCATTATAGGAGGCGACTTTAACTCCTGTAGCCATCTTGACTGGACTGAGGCAGCCGCCCACCTGCATTATGGATATGGCCCGGTTGACTTCCCCACTTCACGGTATATGCAACAGGCAGGCTACAAAGATAGTTTCCGTGAATTACACCCTGATGAAGTAGCACGACCCGATGGAACCTTTGCAGTCATCTACGGACATCTGCAACATTCACGCATAGACTATATTTATTATAAAGGAGATAACATCCGTGCTACTTATTCAAAGATTATCCGGACATCCCCCGAAATAGATGATGTCTGGCCATCCGACCACGAAGCTGTTATCACGACTTTCCGGAAATAACAGGATAGGTTAGAGGAGGGAATATAGAATCATGGGTATAATAATTTTATAGTTTTC
>JAJBTP010000199.1 GCA_020860805.1 Tannerellaceae bacterium
GTATTGTTCTGTCCCTATCGCCTGTAAGGCGTTTTTTACCAGATTGAGTATCACCTGGTGGATGAGGTTTTCATCTGCATACAGAATCAGGTCGTCCGGCTGGATGTCGACAGAAATGGTGATATTGGGGTAGGTTATCTGATAGTTGGTAAGCTGCACGATTCGTTCTATAAATTTCTTTACAAAAAACAGGCTGGGTTGGGGGGATGGTATATGGGTAAATTTCCGGTAGGATTCGACGAAGGATATGAGGCTTTTTCCGGTTGCACTGATTACCTGCAGACCGTTACGGATTTCCGGGTTGGCATCTCCGTGGATGGAGAGCAGGGTTTCGCTTAATGAAGTTATCGGAGTGACTGAATTCATAATCTCATGGGTTAATACCCAGGTTAACCTTATCCAGGATTCGATTTCTTTATCGTCTAATTCGTTGTTGATGTCGTTAATGGCAAGTATACGGACGTGTTTCTGCTGGAGGGTCATCTCTGATACGCGCATGGAGAGGTGAACGGTGCCCCGTTCATTGTTGAAGATGGTCTGGAGTTTTTCTCCGGGTTTAATTTCTGTGATAATGGTTTCCAGTTCTTCGTCTACCCGTTTTAACTGGTGGGCATGGGTAAAAACAGTAAGTCCTAAGATACGGAGTGCTTCGTTATTGGTCTGGTAGATGTATCCTTTATCGTCGATTACGATAATGCCTGTATTAATACTATTCATGATTAATTCATAGTATTTTTCTTTTTGTATGGCTTCTGCTTTGGCCTGGAATAGGATTTGCGTAATCCGGTTCAGGGATTCATTCACCATTTTATCGTTGGACCATTGGTCGCGTGTTGCGTATTTGAAGACATAATCGCTGTTGTCGATTGCATCAAACATAAAAGCGATTTTCTGAGCGTTTCGTTTATAGGTGTTACGGACTAAGCTTAATGCCGGAAACCATCCTAAAAGGGTTAATACGAACCAGACTTCCTCTTTACGGATGAAGAACCAGGTAGCTGCTACTGTCAGTATCAGTAAGAGTGCCAGCCGGAAGGTAAGGCTTTTGTAGAATCCTTTCAGCATGCTTTAGAGTTCGTATCTTTTTATTTTATTATAAAGGGTCTGCCGTGATATGCCCAGTTGGCTGGCTACGAGTGAGAGGTTGTCTTTGTGTTTATCCATGGCTGTTTTAATCATGTTGTATTCCATCTCTTCCAAGGTGGTCACGTCTTTCGTGTTTTGTTCTTTTTTTGCGTGGCAGGATAAAATCATTTTCGTTCAGCGTGGTGGAGTCGCATATGATGACTGCTTTCTCGATGGTATGCTGTAATTCCCGGATATTGCCGTACCAGGGTTGTTGCCGTAGTTTTTCCCGGGCGGCAGCACTGAGTTTTAGATTGCCTTTTCCGTAGATGTTGCTGTAATGGGTCAGGAAGATTTCTGTGAGGGGAATAATATCTTCGGACCGTTCCCGTAATGGGGGTATTTCTATATGGATGGTATTGATTCGGTAGAGGAGGTCTTCACGGAAGTGTTCTTTGTCTACCATTTCCTGCAGGTCACGGTTGGTTGCACAGATTAACCGTATATTGACCGGTATAGGTGTATTACTACCTACCCGTACAATCGAACGTTGCTGGAGTACGGTTAATAGTTTTGCCTGTAGGTGGTAGGAGAGATTGCCTATTTCATCCAGGAAGAGGGTTCCTTTGTCGGCTGCTTCAAATTTGCCCGGGCGGTCTGTCCGGGCATCGGTAAAGGCTCCTTTGACGTGGCCGAATAGTTCGCTTTCGAACAGGGTTTCTGTGGTGGCTCCCATGTCTACTGTAATCAGAGCCTGTTTGCGGCGGTTGGATAGCAGGTGTATTTCCCGGGCCAGCATTTCTTTACCTGTGCCGTTCTCGCCTGTTATTAGTATATTGGCATCTGTAACGGCTACTTTTTCAATCAGTGAACGGAGTTGCTGTATGACTGCGCTGTCTCCCCAGAACATACCGCTTTCTTTGGAGATGGGTTGTTTGCCTGCCGAATCCTCTTTTCCTTTTTTTTGGTTCCTGATTTTAGTTTGTAGGCGGCTTGCAGGGTTTCCACTAATTTCTGATTATCCCAGGGTTTTACGATAAAATCGGTAGCTCCTTCTTTTATCCCTCTTACTGCCAGGTTGATATCTGCATAGGCTGTGAATAGTACGACCTGCATGGAAGCGTCTTCTTTCTTTATTTCGGAAAGCCAGAATAATCCTTCATTTCCGGTATTGATACCGGCTGAGAAGTTCATATCCAGCAGAACGACGTCTATTTTTTCTTCGCGTAATGTGGTAATGAGTAGGTTGGGAGAGGAGAGGGTTAATACTTTTTCAAAATACGTTTCTAACAACATTTTTACAGCTGTAAGAATCCCTTTATTATTATCTACTACCAGTATGGTGCCCTGTTTTGCCATTTTTAAAAAGTATGTTTCTTACAAATGTAATGGTTTTTGTCAAAATCTTTTACAGCAGTGTCTAAATATTGGACATTCTTTTCCGGAGTGATTGGTTTTAAGTGGTTGGTATTTAGTGTTTTGTTTGGAATGGCACGTTCTTTGTATTTTTATGAGTAGAAAATAAATGTACAATGAAAAAGATATTGCTATTATTACTTTTACAGATGACGGTTCTTTTTATGGTAAAAGGACAGGAGAAAATCTGGACACTTAATGAATGTATGCTGTATGCGGTGGAGAATAGTCCGAAGGTGAAACAAAAAAGTTATGAGGCGGATAGTTATGAAGCGAGTTATACGACTGCTTTAGGTGCTTTTTTACCTTCTATCTCGGCGAATGTGGAAGGTGCATACAATTTTGGACGTTCTCTGAAAGATGATAATACCTATGCCGATATATCCAGTTTTGCAAACTATTATACCTTGAATGCGTCCCTGCCTGTTTTTACAGGTGGACAATTAATTAACCAGTGGCGCCAGGCTAAGGTGAACCGTCAGTTGGGAAAAAGTGATGTACAGGTAACCAGAGATGATATTGCTATGCGGACAATGGATGTTTTTATGAATGTGATTTATTATCAGGGAATGATAAAAATTGCTTCGGAGAAACTGGAAGAGAGTAGCCGTATGTTTTTACAGACTCAACGGATGGAGGAATTAGGTTTAAAGAGTAAAGCTGATTTGGCACAGATTGAAGCGCAGCTGGCCGGTGATGATTATCTGCTGACTCAACAGGAAAACCAATATAATACAGCTTTATTAACTTTGAAAGATTTAATGAATTATCCGTATGATGAGAATCTGGTTATTGATACGATGATAACATACACTGATTATTTTCCTCCTTTGGAATCTGTTGAGGATATTTCTACGTATGCGTTAGCTCATAATCCACAGGCTTTATCTGCTGAGTATAACTATAAAAGTTATCAATTGCAACATAAGGTAATGAAGGGCAAATTATATCCTTCTGTTTATTTATATGGAAGAGTCTCTACTAATTATTTGTATTATCTGGGTGAGGATTTTGACCAGCTGGTATTTCATGAACAATGGAAAAATAAGATGAGTGAATACGTTGGTATTTCCGTTAGTATCCCTATCTTCCAGGGGTTAAGTAATATATCCGGTATCCGGCGTGCCCGTAATAATATGCGTATTGCTGCTGAACAACAAGTTGATATTAACCGTCAGATTCAGACTACGATTGAACAAAATGTACTGGACCGCCAGGGGTATGCCAAGGAGATTATCCAGATGGAAAAACAGGTGGATGCAAATGATATGGCGTACAAACTGACTTTGCGTAGGTATGAAGAGGGGTTGATGAGTTCGCTGGATTTGCAAACCAGTTCTTATAATCTGTTGCAATCCCGTTCTAATCTTTTACAGCGTAGATTGATGTATATTATAAAGGATAGAATCGTGAATTATTATAAGGGTATTCCTTTAGTTGAAGAATAATTAAAAAATAAGATAACCATGGGCATTAAGTTAGAAAAGAACAAAGGTCTCCGGAAAAAAAATATTCATTGAATAGTGGGGGGTAGGGAGGT
>JAJBTP010000402.1 GCA_020860805.1 Tannerellaceae bacterium
CCCTTCCCATAGGTTCAACCGTAGCCAATGGCTTTCCGTCTATTCACTATCAGGATACCTATATGATAAAGAAAACAACTGAAAAGAGTACTGAAGAAGTTTCAAAAGAACTGATGAAGTTACCAGGTTGGGTAGTAGGACTATTGAAACTCAGAAATGCACTTGTAGGAGTTTTCGGGTTGAAAACCGATAAACAACCACCCGTACAGGAAACTTTTTTCACCCTGATTGAAAATCGGGAAGATGAAATCGTAATGGGAGAAGAGGACAAACACCTTAATTTCCGGGCATCTATTTTGAAAAATACTTCAGAGGGTACTATCTCTTTGACTACCTTAGTACATTTCAATAACGTATGAGGAAAAGTTTATTTCTTTCCTGTCAAACCATTCCATAAAATCATAATGAAAGTCTTATTAAAAAGATATGTACAGAAATGATGATGAACTTTTCAATCCTAATCTGGCTGTTACCACTTGTTTTCATGCTCCATGATTTTGAAGAGATTATCTTTTTCAAATCCTGGATAGAAAAAAACAGAAATTATTTATCTGAAAAATATCCAAAATTGGCAAAACGCTTCCTGTCACGTTTTGAAGACCTTTCGGTTCCCGGTTTCACAATTGCAGTTGCCGAAGAGTTTATTCTACTTAGTATTATTACAGTCTGTTCAGTTATATCCGGTTACTATTTAGTATGGCTGGGTGTATTCATGGGCTTTTTCATTCATCTATTTATCCATATCGTCCAGTGGATAATTATTAAAAGATATATTCCAGCTATTTACACCACTTTCATTTCGTTGATTTACTGTATATTTACATTTATTTATCTCGTAGAGAGAAGTATATTCACAATGCCAGAGATTCTTTGGGGGTCAGTTGCAGGATTTATATTAATCGCATTGAACCTTATATTAGCACATAAACTGACAGGATGGTTTGACAAAAAAAATAAAATAATGAAATCAAACATCATAATCCGGGAGATAAAACCGGAAGAAATCTATAAACTGGAAGATTTGATGTATGAAGCAGTTTTTCAACGTGACCCCCATAATTTGATACCCAGAAGTGTTCTTAAATTTCCGGAAGTAAACATGTACATAAAAGATTTTGGAACTCAAAAAGATGATTATTGTCTGGTAGCAGAAACAGACAGACAGGTTATCGGTGGTGTCTGGGTGCGCATTCTCAACTATAAAGTAGACGGATTAGAAAGTATTTTGCCTGATACCCCCGAATCTGTTATCTCCTTATTCAAAAAATACCGGAACAAAGGAATTGGAACCCGGCTTATGCAAAAGATGATTGCTTATCTACGGGAGAAGAATTATAAACAGGCATTCCTAAAGGTCGAAAAAGAAAATTATGCAGTAAAAATGTACCAAAACCTGGGATTCATATTTATTGGTGAAAATCAAGACGATTATTTAATGATGCTTAATTTAGAAAAAAAGAAACATGAAAGAAGTTAATATAAAAATCAGACCAATAGAAAAAAATGATTATTCAGATATAGCAGGTATCTATAATTACTATGTTGAAAATAGTAATGCTGCATTTTTAGAAACAAATATTGATGTGGAATTTGTGGAGTCTTTGCATAAAGTAGCTCTTAAAGGTTCATTTCTGATTGCAGATAATGGGGAAAAGGTTATTGGTTTTTGCCTGCTAAAAAA
Organism: Tannerellaceae bacterium; assembly: GCA_020860805.1. Classification (GTDB taxonomy): domain Bacteria; phylum Bacteroidota; class Bacteroidia; order Bacteroidales; family Tannerellaceae; genus UBA4116. The sequence goes on from JAJBTP010000402.1 coordinate 1,682, forward strand.
TTTTCTCCCGATGGAAAATTTTAAAAGAACTGCCACCATTACTTACTTTATTTCTCCGGAATATACCCGGTGGGGTTTAGGCAATCTATTTTTGAATTAACTCACCAGATATGCAAATAACAATCCTATAGACAATTTCATTGCTGAAATTGCTTCAGATAATACCCAGAGCATTACTTTTCATAAAAAACAAGGCTTTCAGGAATGTGGAATACTGAACAATGTAGGATTCAAAAAGAATAAAGATTTATCTATCATATACATGCAGAAATATATAAAACAGAGATAAATTTTAATGGATAAGAAATCTTTAAATAATATGACCAATAGCGAACTTTGGAAATTATTCCCGATAATCCTCAGCAAATATAAATCCGATTGGCCGGATAGATATGCAGAGGAAAAAGAGTTACTTGTCCAGACAATAGATCAGAATAATATAGTGAGAATCAATCATATCGGCAGTACAGCGGTTACGGAACTTATAGCTAAACCTACTATTGATATTTTATTGGAGATTTATTCCCATACAGATATAACCAGATTAATAAATGGATTGCAAACAGCAGGTTATATCTATTCTCCACAGCCTGATAATCTTCCCCCTCACATGATGTTTTTGAAAGGTTATACTCCAGAAGGATTCAAAGGGCAGGCTTATCACGTCCATATACGTTACCGGGGAGATTGGGACGAACTCTATTTCAGAGATTATTTGATTGTCTCTCCGGAGACAGCAAAAGAGTATGGAAAATTAAAACTGAAATTAAAATCTGAATTCACATATAACAGGGATGCATATACGTCAGCCAAAACAGACTTTATAAAACATATAACTTCATTAGCCAGACTGAAGTTTCCTGAACGGTATAAATAGTCCATCCAACCCTATTACTTTCATAGACGCCGAAGTAAATACAGCCTAATGGATTGAAGTTTCCCGAACACTTTTTCCAGGTTTGCAAAGTTTTTTTAGACAATTACAGATACTCTACTACTCTTTCCAAAGCCATTCCACGGGAGCCTTTAATAAGAATGGAATAATTTTCCAGTGAATTCTTCTGTAACTCTGTTAATAACTCTTCTGTAGAAGGAAAAACAGAAAAAGTATTTCCAACTTTCGAAAAAACCGGACCACAAAGATAAACCTTATCAAAAGCTGATTCTTTAATTAATTCTACGATTTCCTGATGTAAGGATTCACTGGATTTACCTAATTCAAACATATCTCCCAAAATCACTGCTTTTGAAGTCTGTTTCATTTGTACAAAATTCTCAAGAGCAACTTTCATACTACTTGGATTTGCATTATAGGTATCAATAATTAATTCATTCTTTCCGGTACATTTCAACTGTGAACGGTTATTAACCGGTTCATATTCAGAAATTGCACGGCTTATACGTTGGGAAGGTATTTTAAAGAAACGCCCGATAGCTACTGCAGCCAATGCATTCATCAGATTATAAGCTCCTATAAGATGGGTTTTTACCGTATTTACTTTACCCTGTTGTTTCCAGTTAAATGTAAGAAAAGGATTACATTCTTCAACAGAACCGGAAGCAAAAGCTGTCTCCGATTTACCATAAGTAACCTGCTCGATTCCTCTGGCTAAAGGTTTTAAAATGGCATCATCTTCATTTAGAAAAACAGTTCCTTTTGTCCGTTTAATATATTCATACAACTCTCCCTTGGTTTGCACAACCCCTTCAAAAGAACCAAATCCTTCCAGGTGAGCCTGTCCTACATTCGTAATAAGACCATAATTAGGCATAGCTATTTCAGCCAGTTCTTTTATATCTCCCGGCTTACTCGCTCCCATTTCAATCACAGCCAATTCATGCTCGTGATTCATTTGCAATAAAGTAAGAGGAACTCCTATATGATTATTCAGGTTTCCTTCCGTATAATGAAGATTGAACTTAGTTGATAAAACAGCAGCTACCAATTCCTTGGTCGTAGTTTTTCCGTTTGTACCTGTAATTCCAATAACAGGAATACCAAGTACTTTACGATGATGCCGGGCCAATTTTTGCAAAGTTACCAACACATCATCCACTAAAATAGTACGCTCTCCGGTATAATAATCCGGATTATCAATTACGGCATACGCTGCTCCAACCGACAGAGCTTTAGCGGCATATTCATTTCCGTTAAATTTATCTCCTTTCAAACCGAAAAAAAGTGAACTTTTCGGACAATTCCGGCTATCTGTTGTAACTTTCGGATGATGAATAAACTTTTCGTAAAGATCAGCAATAGTCATAGGCTTTTAATAAGTTATAATCCCTACGCAAATGTAACGCATATTATATTATTT
>JAJBTP010000496.1 GCA_020860805.1 Tannerellaceae bacterium
TTATATATCTTCTGGTGTAGGGACAGACTACAAAACATTTACCGCATAGGGTTCCTTCGATGCCGGTACGTTCTTTCATTCTTTTTTTATTACGTCTACGCATATTTCGGTGTGGAAAAGTTCTTCACGTTTCATACCTGCTTTCCATAAGGTGCCGGTGAGAGCTTGTGCGGGACAATGGATTTTACATTGGTTGCAAGTGCCGCACCGGGAGTCGGAGATAGGGGTATCGTAATTTAAAAGGGCATCGGTAAGTAGTGTGGAGATGCGTACGGCTGAACCGTATTGTGGGGTGACGAGTAAGCAGCTTTTCCCAATCCAGCCCATTCCGGCTTGTGTTGCAACGGTTTTGTAAGGCAGGGGAGTGCGGCGCTGTTCGTCCATTTGTGCGTATCCGGTTGTTATCGGAATGGCTGTATAATTGTTGGAAATAAGGAATGCTGCTCCTTTGGTAACTATTTCATTTAATTGTGTATTCAGGGAGTTATAGGTGTGCCAGTAAGAGAGGGTGGGACCTTCTTCGATTTCCCGGATGATATGTATGGGAATCGGGAGGGCTACACAAACGCCATAGGGCAGGGGGCTGGAGGGAATATTTCTCATATCTGCTATTCCTACCAATGCAGCCCCGGAGGTGTATAATATGTCTTTTAGTGTCTTTGTCAGCCTATTGTTTCTTATTATATAAATATCGTTTATTTATAACTCTGTATTTAGCGGGGCACGGTGATGCCTGTTTTCTTTTTTTCGTTTCAGGTCTTTTTGCCAATCGTCTACGCTCCAGTTTTCCGGATGGGGTTCTATCAGGTGTCTTACCTGATTATAGTAACAGTGTGCTTTCCCTGTCCATGCGTAATAGTTAGTATGGAGGAACATATTTTCCCAGCGGTGGTCGAGCGGCGGATTAGTCTCATTCTTTTCAAGGGGAACATCGTTTGTTATTCCCGGCCATATATGTTCTATTAGTACATAATCGCTATCAATAAGCGGAGCCAGTGCGTCGTAAAAGGTGGCGGGTGGCAGGATGTGGTAAGCTATTTTTGAATAAATCATCAGGAAGAAGCGTTGATTGGTGTAGAGGTAGTAGCTGTCGTAGTTTTTGGCGTAATGTTGCAGCCACTTCCAGAAGTTATCGAGTATATCCTGGCTTACTGCATAGCGGTAAAGGTAGTCGCACCACATGATGTCCATGGATGGGTAATGGGAATCCTGCGACCAGATGGTGTAAAGCAGGTGGTTGTATTTATTATATATCTCCCATATAATTTCTGCTACTGCGGCGGTGGTGTTGTAAATTACTGCCAGGAGGAAGGAACGGAACGCGTTGCCCAGCCGGAGAGCTTCCAGTTCTTTCCGGGTTTTGGAGAGGATGGTGGCTATTTCACGGTAGATGCTCCATAGTTTCCTGACCTGTTCAAGGGTGAGGCTGTCCAGGACGATATATATCCCCGGTGATTGATGGTATAGTCTTGGTATTTGTTATGGTCGTTCATGTAAGTTTCCGGCAGGTCGTCCAGTATGTCGTCTTTACCGCCTGCCAGTATGCGTTTGGCGTTTTCGAGTATCATGGGGTAGAGTCTGGATGATTTGCGTTCGTACCAGAGCCGGGCTACGGCTCGTGGGCACCTTTCTGTATAGGAGGTGACCAGTTCATCGTTTACTTCGTCTAATCCTGCTACCAGGAGGGCGTAGTGGCATATCCGGTCGTTCGCTTTGCCGCTTTTGAGAATTTTGACTGCCAGGGGTATGGCTTGCCGGCAACTGTTTTCGGCCATCAGGCGCATCCGTGCGAAGGAGGGCCATGTGTCTGCTCCGCCGAATGTTTTTATATAGAGGTACCACGGGAATGGGTCTGTCCAGCCGTGGTAAAAGGTTACAGGGCTGCAGGGCATGCGGAAGTCGTCGGTATAGTGGCGGTGTTTGCGGATGTTTTTTATCATGAAGTAGTGTAGCCGTGCGTCGTAGGGAGTGCCGGGATGTTTCCTTTGCCAGGCACTATGAAGCTCAGTTACATAGCTGGTTTCGTGCAGGTATTTTTCAAAAAACATGAGTTCTTTGTAGGAAAGTGCGGTACGGGTGGCGTCGATAAAGCCACCGGGATATTCTTCGCCTGCTTTGGTTACAAACGGACTAAGTAGTGAATCGTCCGGTAGGGGTGGATAGTCTGTTTGTTCGTCGTCTGTTACGGTTATCCACAGTACTTGCTCATTTTGCAGGATGGCTACCGGGCACAGGATGGGTTTGCCTTTTTGTTCTTCTATGCTGATAAGCATCCGACCCTCTTTTTTGCTGTGGGGCTAAGGTTGAGGAGTATATAGTATTCACTGATTCCTGTGTGAAGGCGATAACACGCTGCTCCGGTTTCTATCGAAAATTGTTCTTTTTGAAGCAGCAACCGGGTGAAGGCGAGGGTGTATTTCTGCATGGCTGTCCGTCTTTTAGATTAGTTTCTTCTTACAAAGAAAGGATTTTTTAGGGAAAAGTTTATTATTTTGAGAGGTTAATTCAACTCATTTATGAAGAGGTTGTTATTAGTTATTTTTATCAACTTTCTGAATCTTTCAGGAAGTATCCTTCTTTATAATTACCTTACGATGGCAAGGGGGTATGTCTGGCATACCATTTTTGGTCCGGCGTTGTGGGATTATAGGATGGAGTGGTATAACGATGCTGTTCCGGTAGCTGTAATGGGGTGTGCCGTGGTGGCTTTGGGTATCTCTTTGTTGGATGGGTTGGTGTGCAGACGGTATCTTCCGAAACTCCTGTCGGGTATAGCGTATTTTATCTGCTATGCAGCGGGATGGATTTATATTTCGTTGCAGGTGAGTGAATCGTATATATGGAATTTTGGGAACACCTGGCAGGATACTGAAATTCTCGATGAGATGGTTTTCATGTTTCCCTGGTTTACGGTTGTCTGGATGGGAGTGAGTTGTGGGATAGCTTATTTCCTAATCAGGAAAATTATTCATTTATAGCAATTTGCATAAAAATTTACTATCTTGGCAACATGAATTTATTTTCAGTCGTTTGTTTTTTGCATACGAATATTTGTTTCTCTGAATTGTCTTCGAATAGTTCTTCTTTGAATCCACCGAATTTATGAATAATTTTGAAACCGTGCATACGTAGATATTCATCTACTTCCTGCGGGAAGTACATTCTCATATCCAGATTCTGGATGGAGTGGAAGGTGCCGTTTATGTAATAATGCCACTCGATGGGATTGATTTGAGTTGCATTTTCATATTTCATTCGTTGTTTTATTTGTATTTTTCTCCCGTCGCTGGTGGTATATTCAGCAATATCGGTAAGTCCTTTTTCGGCTTCTACTATGTAGTGGATATTTGGATTGTAGCAATCGAACAAAAACAAACCCTCTTCTTTCAAATGTTTTTGTACTACCTGTAGTGTGTCAAATAAATCCTGGTTTTTATACAGGTGATGTATGGAGTTGAAGGGGATAAATAGTAAATCATATTTGCCGGGTATATCTAACGTCCGGATATCGGCTTCGATGAAATCAATTTCTACCCCTTGTTTGATGGCTTTTAATTGGGCTTGTTCCAACATGGAGGATGAGTTATCTACACCGGTAATCCTATATCCTTCCTGGGTAAGGGGGATGGTGGGTCTACCTGTCCCGCAACACAGTTCAAGGATGCGGGTATTTTTGTCTGACGGTAGCCATTTTTTATAGAATGGTAAGTCGGACAGGAATGTATTTAATCCGTCATAGGTGTTTGCATCGTATATTAGTTTTCCTACTTTGTATTTTTCTTCCATTTTCTTTTTCATGTTTGCTACTGAATATGTTTTTGTGAATTATTTTTCCGGAATTCCTATGGTATATTTTTTGCAAGGAACCGGATGGATTCGTCCTGTGTGAGTTTTCTGTATCTCCTCAAAAAATCAATGGCATTCCCTTTTTCACCACAGTATAAACACCAAAAAATGTTTTTTTCGGTGAAATACCGAAAAGAGTGTTATTATGCGA
>JAJBTP010000029.1 GCA_020860805.1 Tannerellaceae bacterium
GCTATTTATAGCCTAATTCCTGCAAATAAAGAGTCTTATCATTGATTATTTCCAAAGCCTTCCGATAACTTGGATTTTCATCATTAATAATCTGGAAATACTCTCCCATATCATATATATCACGCGCAATCAATGCTTTTAACTGTAACCGGATAAATTCTTTTGAAAGATTAAATTGCTCTTCATTATATTCAATTTTTTCTTCCGTTCCCATCGAAATTAGTTCATCCAATAAAGAATCACTCATCTGGAAGTTTTGTTTAAACTGATTGAAGTTACGATAGGAAGAATTGATTTCAGAACGATTCCGGTCTACATAATTCATAGCAGCCCGGTTAATTAATCCGGTGGCTACCAAACGGCGGTGATAATCAGTAGTACGAGCCGTATCCAACGGAACAAATATATCAGGCATAATACCTCCTCCTCCATATACAACCCGTTCATTCACGAGTGTATGGTATTTCATTGAGTCCGGAAAGTGAATACTATCCACACTCATTAGTTCACCCCGATTATAACGGTCGATTAAATCATGTTGATAATCTTCTCTACCATTCTCAAAAGGTTTCTGGATACTACGACCAGTAGGAGTATAATAACGTGAAACTGTAAGGCGTAACATAGAACCGTCAGGTAGAGGAATAGGCTTTTGCACCAGTCCTTTTCCAAAAGTACGACGCCCCACAATAAGCCCTCTATCCCAATCCTGTACTGCACCTGCCAGAATTTCACTTGCCGAAGCTGAGGATTCATCAACTAAAATAATTAAACAGCCTTCTTCAAAATCTCCTTTATAGGTCGCAGTTGCTTCTTCACGGGGTTGTGTATTTCCTTCTGTGTATACAATAAGTTTACCTTTACTCAGAAATTCATCCGCTAAATCAATAGCAATATTGAGATAGCCTCCTCCATTTCCCTGTAAGTCCAGAATCAGATTTTGCATTCCCTGCGCTTTCAGTTTCTCCATGGACTCCCGGAATTCATCCGCCGAAGAGGCTGCAAAACGATTTAATTTGATATATCCGGTAGTTTTATCAGCCATATAAGCAGCATCCAAGCTATATACAGGTATCTTATCCCGAATAATTCTGAATTCAATTAAATCCGGTGAATTACCTCTTTTTACTTTTACCCGAACTTCCGTACCTTTTTTTCCTCTAAGCCGGCTCATAATATCTGTATTCTTCATCTTAACTCCGGCTATTACAGTATCATTTACCATAATAATACGGTCTCCGGCCATTAATCCAACCTTTTCAGAAGGTCCTCCGGCTATTACCTGGATAACATATAATGTATCCGTTAACATATTAAACTGTATACCGATTCCATCAAAATTACCCTGTAAAGGCTCTGTCATATCTTTGGTCTCCTGCGCATCGAGATAATCAGAATGAGGATCAAGCTTTTCCAGCATCCCTGTAATCGCATCTTCCACTAATTTATCAGCGTTTGTAGAATCCACATACAAAGTGGAAATAGTATAAAAAGCCAGTGACAGTTTCCGTGCCTCCTGACTGTTATTCTGGGCGAATACCTGTAAACAGGCAAGGGCCATCACTGCAACATATACTAATCTTTTTCTCATGTTTTATTTTCTATTCAATACAATTCTGTTTCTTTGGGAACGAAAAGGGATATATCCTTTCCATACCTTAATAATTCACGTACTATACTTGAACTAATATGGGTATGTTCAGGTTCAGTAAAAAGGATAAATGTTTCAAGTCCTGACAGTTTCCGGTTAATATCCGCTATACTTTTTTCATATTCAAAGTCATTTACCGTACGGATTCCTCTCAGCACAAATTGTGCTCCTACCTCGCGGGCAAAATCCACAGTCAGTGAATTATATGAAACTACCCGGACTCTGGGTTCATTTTTATACAGTTTGGATATTGCGTCCAATCGCTTTTCCAACGAATAGTAGGTTAGTTTTTTATCATTAATACCTATGGAAATAATGATTTCATCGACTAAAGCCAGGCCTCTGGTAACCAGGGACTGATGTCCGATAGTAAAAGGGTCAAAAGTCCCTGGAAATAAGGCTATTCTTTTCATATAATTTCTTCTTCTACTACCAGATTATCAATAATAAAGACTTGTCTTTCCATGGTATTTTTACCCATGTAAAACTCAAGCATATCTTTTACCAGGTCTTCTTTCTTCATTTTTACCAGATCCAGGCGCATATCTTTACCTATAAAATTCTTGAATTCATCGGGTGAAATTTCACCTAAACCTTTAAAGCGGGTTATCTCTGGATTTTTCCCGGCAGCTGCCATAGCTGCCAAACGTTCTTCTTCCGAATAACAATACCAGGTTTTCTGTTTGTTACGTACCCGGAATAGAGGAGTCTGCAGAATATAAACATGCCCTCTTTTAATTAAATCAGGAAAAAATTGAAGGAAAAAAGTAATAAGTAATAAACGAATATGCATACCATCGACATCCGCATCAGTAGCAATTATTACCTTATTATACCGAAGCCCTTCCAAACCGTCTTCAATATTTAAAGCAGCCTGTAAGAGATTAAACTCTTCATTCTCGTAAACAATCTTCTTGGTTAAACCATAACTATTCAAAGGTTTTCCCCGCAGACTGAATACTGCCTGTAAATTCGGGTCTCTACTTTTGGTTATTGAACCACTCGCAGAATCTCCCTCCGTAATAAAAATACAGGTTTCTTCTTTCAAATCGCCTTTCGGATCATTCAGGTGAAGCCGGCAATCACGAAGCTTTTTATTATGAAGATTTGCTTTCTTGGCTCGCTCACGTGCCAGTTTAGTAACACCTACTATGGCTTTACGCTCTTTTTCCGATTCTAATATTTTCTTCAACATCGCATCTGATGTGTCCGGATGTTTATGAAGATAATTGTCGAGTTCCTTCTTTATAAAATCACCTACAAACTTGGCAACTGTAGGACCATCAGGTCCCATATCTTTAGAACCCAATTTGGTTTTCGTCTGACTTTCAAATACCGGTTCTTCAACTTTTATACTGATAGCAGCTACAATGCCTGCACGAATATCCGAATATTCAAAGTTTTTGGTATAGTATTCCTTGATGACTCTCCCAATAGACTCTTTAAAGGCCGACAAATGAGTTCCTCCCTGCGTGGTATGCTGCCCATTGACAAACGAATAATATTCCTCACCATATTGGTTACTATGAGTAATTACAACTTCGATATCTTCTCCCTTTAAATGAATAATAGGATAAAGTGGTTCGGAAGTCATATTTTCATTCAACAGGTCTACCAGACCATTCCGGGAATAAAATTTCTTTTTATTAAACAGAATCGTTAAACCTGAATTAAGAAAAACATAGTTTTTCAACAGATTCTCTATAAACTCATCTTTATATTCATATTCTTTAAAAATAGCTTTATCCGGGACAAAATAAGTCAATGTTCCGTTAGCTTCATCTGTTGGCTGAATGTCTTTTTCTTCCGTGATAATTGCTTTACTATACTCTACCTGCTTACATTCGCCATCTCTATGACTACGAATAAGAAAATAGCTACTCAAAGCATTTACGGCTTTAATACCTACTCCATTCAATCCAACAGACTTTTTAAATGCTTTGCTATCATACTTAGCCCCGGTATTCATTTTACTGGAGACATCTACCACTTTTCCTAAAGGTACTCCACGGCCATAGTCACGTACTGCTACAGTACCTTCTTCGACAGTTACCTCGATTGTTTTTCCATACCCCATCATATATTCATCGATAGAGTTATCAAGGACCTCTTTCAACAACACATAAATACCGTCATCCGCATAGGTTCCATCTCCTAATTTTCCAATATACATCCCCGGACGGCGGCGGATATGTTCCATCCAATCCAGGGTTTTTATATCGTCATCGTTATACGCTATTTGTTCAAATGATGTATCCATATTTTTTAATTCACAAAGGATAATTGACTATTGACAATTAATCCATATACTATTATTTAGAATG
>JAJBTP010000167.1 GCA_020860805.1 Tannerellaceae bacterium
GTAATGACTGTACAAAAGCGTTTCGGGAAAATGAGATAAAGCCGGAAGTTGTTGCGACGAAATTAAATAGTATTGCGATTTTCCGGTTGGCACACAAACGTTTTAAAAGGGAAAAGTGTTATCTTTGTAATTCGGTCCACATTATAAATACTAAATCGAAAAGAAACATGAAGACAAACCCGAGTTCTCAGATTACTCTGACTCGAATACCGACCAGGTATTTTAAACCGGAAAATGCGTATGAGCATTCCGTTTTAACAAGGTATGAGAAGATCCCGACGACAATTTTTGAATCGGCCGACGAAGGATCTATAGCAATCGCCAACGAAATTGCCAAACAAATTCGTAAAAAGCAGGAAGAAGGAAAGAACTTTGTAATCGCCTTACCTGGCGGACGTTCTCCTCAAAGTGTATTTAAGGAATTAATCCGCAAATACAAGGAAGAGCATTTAAGCTTCCGGAATGTAATTGTTTTTAATGTATATGAGTTTTATCCGCTGGCAGCAACCGCATTTAGTAATCTATCTTATCTGAAAGACCACTTCCTTGATCATGTGGATATTGATCCTAAGAATATTTATTCTCCTGATGGTACCATGCCGACAGATCAGATTTATGAATTCTGTAAACATTATGAAGATCTTATCCGTATGGTGGGAGGGATTGATTATATGTTGTTAGGAATTGGCCATGCCGGTAATATTGGTTTCAACGGACCGGGTTCTACTACCAGTGTAGGTACACGCCTGGTTTTATTAAATAATGATGACCGGAAAGAGGCTTCTAAAATATTTAAATCCATCGAAAATGTGCCTGCCAGTGTTATTACGATGGGCGTTTCTACTATCCTGAGTGCCAGGACGATTACCTTAATGGCATGGGGTGAAAATAAAGCCGGTATTATTCAGCGTACCGTAGAGGGTAAAGTGAGTGATTCTGATCCGGCTACTTATTTCCAGAATCATCCGAACGCAAGAGTGATGGTTGATTTGGGCGCTGCTTATAATCTGGCCCGTATCAGTCATCCCTGGCTGGTGTCAAGTTGTGACTGGGATAACCAGTTAATTCGCCGGGCTATTGTGTGGCTTTGCCAGTTGACGGGGAAACCTATCCTGAAATTAACGAATAAAGATTATAGTGAACATGGATTGGGCGAATTGCTGGCTTTGTATGGGTCGGCCTACGATGTCAATATTCAGATATTTAATGATATTCAACATACTATTACGGGATGGCCGGGAGGTAAACCGAATGCAGATGATTCAAACCGTCCCGAACGGGCTAATCCGTATCCTAAAAAGGTAATTATTTTTAGTCCGCATCCCGACGATGATGTTATCTCTATGGGAGGTACTTTCCGCCGTTTGTGTGACCAGAAACATGATGTATATGTAGCTTACCAGACTTCCGGTAATATTGCGGTAGGTGATGAAGAAGTGATCCGTTATTGTGAGTATTTACGGGACGTATGTTCTAAATATGCAGGTGCAGATGATTCTGTTAAGAAAAAAGCGGAAGAAATTATTCATTATCTGCGTTATGAAAAAGTAGAAGGGGAGAAAGAAAAAGACGATGTTCTTTTCATGAAAGGTACTATTCGCCGGGAGGAAGCACGCGCGGGATGTCATTATTCAGGAGTTATACAGGATGACCATATCCGTTTTCTGGATCTGCCTTTCTATGAAACCGGTTTGGTGAAAAAGAATGATTTGGGCGAAGAGGATGTGAGAATTATCCGTGAATTGCTGGAAGAAATTAAGCCTGACCAAATGTTTATTGCAGGCGACCTGGCTGACCCGCATGGAACGCATAAGGTTTGTCTGGATGCAATTCTGGCTGCTATTGATGAAGTAAAAGAAGAAGAATGGATGAAAAATTGCCGTGTTTGGATGTATCGTGGAGCCTGGGCTGAATGGGAAATGGGCCATATTGAAATGGCTGTACCTATTAGTCCTGAAGAGTTACGTCACAAACGGAACGCTATTTTGAAACACCAGTCACAGGCAGAAAGTGCACCTTTCTTAGGAGATGATGAACGCCTCTTCTGGCAACGTGCTGAAGACCGTAACCGTGCAACAGCAGAATTATACCGTCAGTTAGGATTAGCTGCCTATGAAGCCATAGAGGCTTTTGTACAGTATAAGCCGTTATAAAGAGTAGTTACCGTTCACTTCGTTCACTCAGAAATCAGGGGACTTAAAGAAGTCAAAGAAAAAATACTTTTTTACTACTAAGCTATGAAAGTAGCTGCTAACTTCTTTGACTTCTGAGCGAATGAAGTGAGCGGTAACTTCTAAGGAGTACAGCGACTGCTACCTCCTTTGATTATGAATTAAAGAAATGACATTATGCTTCAATTTATAAAGAACTGGATGCTTCCGTTGGCTATGGTAACGGGAGTGCTTGCCTGGCCCTGGGTAAGTCGTCTGGCGTTTATTACCCCTGTACTCATTTTCCTTATGCTACTGCTTACTTTTAGTAAGTTATCTCCCCGTGAAATAAAGATTCAGCGTGAACATATCTGGTTATTGGTCATTCAAATTGTTGGTTCTGTATTAGTGTATGGGATTTTATATTATCTGCATCCTGTTATAGCACAGGGTGCGATGGTCTGTGTATTGGCTCCGACTGCAACGGCTGCAGCTGTTATTGCCGGATTGTTAGGGGGAAGTGTAGCGTTTCTGACTTCGTATTTATTAGTTTGTAATGTCGCTGTTGCGATTGCTGCCCCTCTTTTATTCTCTTTTATCGGAGTTCACCAGGGAATTCCTTTTATTGAATCTTTTGGATTGATAGGTAGCCAGGTGGCTCCTATACTTTTACTTCCGCTTCTGATAGCCTGGTTTATCCGGTATACTTTACCATCTGTTCAGGAACAACTGGTAAAGATAAGAGGGCTTTCTTTTTATTTATGGGCTGCCGGACTGACTATTGTAACGGGTAGTACGGTGAAGTTTCTTCTGCAGGAGGAACTGAATTATACCATGGTGACTATACTGGCCGGAGTTTCCCTAATTATATGTGTAAGCCAGTTTCTGTTAGGCAGACGAATTGGCTGGATAAAAAATGACCCCGTTTCTTCCGGGCAGGGATTAGGACAGAAAAATACGATTCTGGCTATCTGGATGGCTCAGGTTTACCTGAATCCTGTCTCTTCTATAGCGCCTGCTGCTTATGTATTATGGCAAAACAGTATTAATTCGTACCAGCTTTGGCTAAAAGCAAAAAAAAGAGAAGGAAAAGCAGAGCTGATAGAGATTCAGTCAAAAATACTCTTATCTTTGAAAGAAAGAATAAAACAATAATTTAAACATATGAAACTAAGTAACGAATGGTTTACAGCTTTGTCTCAAAGCGATAACGGACAGTTGATAACTGTGATGGGACGTGGCTCATTAGGCGAGTTTATGCAATCCGGTAAATTGAAAGAACGGGTAGAAATCACCTGGAAGTATGAAGCTGATGAAAAAGGAATGCCTGTAGAAGATATTGCTGAAAAGATAGAAGTGGTGCAGGAAGCGCTGCGTAAAGCAATGGAAAAAGATAAATTGGCCATTCTTACTTCTGTGTATACAGGGGGTGGAGAAAAAAATCTGGGTTTTTTATACCCGTACCGTACGGGTTTTTGGTGAACGATTAAATGAAGCCCTTTCCTCCTTTGCTCTTCTTCCTATTAGTATCTATACTGAAGTTGACCCGGATTGGGAAGAATATAAAGATATGTATGATATGAAACAATGGGCGGTCGATTAATCAGTTGTGGCCGGAAGATTGTAAAGTGCTGATTTTGTTACCTTTCCCTTCTTAAGAGGGGGCAGGGGGTGTAATAGATGTAACAAAAATAAGTATTATAACTATTGTATTGTACAACTATTCATCTGAAAACAGACAGTTTTGGGAATTATAAAAGACGGTTCCGGTTATAACACATTTAGTTTTGCAGTATAAAAATAGTATATTTGAAAGAAGAGTTGC
>JAJBTP010000486.1 GCA_020860805.1 Tannerellaceae bacterium
CTCAATCTCTTCCTGCCCGGTATGTACAAATGTTTTCATTTTCTATTAACCATAATTACTTCCGGCAAATATATAAAATAAAAGAGATATTATTCATTATATTTCTTTTACATTGAATAACAGACTGTTTCCTACTTGTGTTCATTTTTTCTCTACCTTTGTGAGTATGGAGAAATTTGCCGCAATAGACTTCGAAACAGCAAACGGTAGACGCAGCAGTGTGTGCAGCGTAGGTATCGTACTGGTAGAAGACGGCGAAATTATAGATAGTCTTTACAGCCTGATTCGTCCCCGTCCGAACTATTATACCAGTTGGACCACCGCTATTCACCAGCTTTCTTTCGAAGATACACTGGAGGCTCCTTCTTTTCCGGAAGTATGGGCTGCTATTGCACCCCACATTGACGGCCTCCCTTTAGTAGCTCATAACAGTACATTTGATGAAGGTTGCCTGAAAGCTGCCTTTACTACCTATTTGCTACCTTATCCGGATTATCGCTTTTTTGTACCTGCCGGCTGGCACGAAAATATTATCCATCTTTAATCAATCATAAGCTGAATACGGTCTCAGCCCATTGTGGCTACAATCTTACCAACCACCACCATGCGCTTGCCGATGCGGAAGCCTGTGCCCGAATAGCTATCCGGATGATGCAACAGCAGAAGGTGGAACGATTGGAGGATTTACTGAAATAAGAAGTTCAGAATCATAAAATTGCACACTTTTGCAAGTTTTGTGTAAAAACTACCCTTTTTTAACAGAATCTATTACTTTTGCAACGTCAATTCAAAACACAAACAGATGAATTATTATCACTTAGCAGAGCTCGTTCACCGTCAGGCTGACAAATATGAAAAGAAAGATGCCTTGTTACAACGCAACGATAAAAAAGGGAAATGGAAACCCATTTCCTGGAGGGAGTTATCTGATAAAATCATGCAAACAGCCAAAGCAATGGCTGAATTTGGCATCAAAGAGCAGGAAAATATTGGTATTTATTCACAAAATATGCCCCAATGTATTTATACTGACTTTGGAGCGTATGCCAACCGGGCCGTCTCTGTTCCTTTGTATGCAACGAATTCACCAGCACAAATTGAATATATAATCAACGATGCGGAAATCCGGACTTTATTTGTTGGAGAACAATTACAATATAACAACGCATTTAAAGTACAAAAAGACTCTAACTTCCTCGAACGGATAATTGTCTTTGACTCGACTGTTAAATTAAATCCGGACGACAAAACATCCGTTTATTTCGAAGATTTTCTTTGTTTAGGAAAAAATGCACTTGCAGAAACTACTGTAAAAGTACGCATGAATGAAGCCAATCCGGAAGATATGGCAACCATCATTTATACGTCCGGAACTACCGGCGAATCCAAAGGAGTTGTACTGCATCACTATAATTTCCTGGAAGTACTACGCATTCATGACATCCGTTTACCCCAGGTAAATGATAAAGATACCTCTATGTGTTTCCTACCCCTTACACATGTTTTTGAAAAAGCATGGACTTACTATTGTTTACATAAAGGTGTAACGATAGCAGTAAACCAGGATCCTAAAAAAATTCAGGAAACATTAAAAGAAGTACAGCCTACATTAATGTGTAACGTACCCCGTTTCTGGGAAAAAGTATATGCCGGTGTACAGGATAAAATAACTTCCTCATCGGGCTTTATGCAAAAAGTATTCAAAGATGCTATCCAAACCGGACAGGCTTATAATCTGGAGTATAAAAACAACGATATCAAACCTCCCGCAGGATTAGCTCTCAAATTTAAGTTCTATAACGCAACCGTTTACAAGATATTAAAGAAAGTATTAGGGCTGGAAAAAGGGAGATTATTCCCCACGGCAGGTGCCCCTTTAGCGCCAAATGTAGATACCTTTCTCCAATCCGTTAACATACCCTTAGTAGTAGGATATGGCCTCAGCGAAACCTCGGCTACGGTATGTTTCTATCCGGAAAAACATTTTATTATCGGCTCTATCGGTACTATTATGCCCGGTTTGGATGTAAAAATAGATCCGGCCAATAATGAAATTCTGGTAAAAGGAAAAACAGTTACTTCGGGATATTATAAAAAGCCAGTAGAAAATGCCAAATCATTTACAGAGGATGGGTTTTTCCGTACCGGTGATGCCGGCCATTTAGAAGGAAATACGCTTTTCTTTCAGGAACGAATCAAAGACCTGTATAAAACATCCAACGGAAAATATATTGCCCCACAGGCTATTGAAGGGCTTATTGCCAGTGATAAATATATCCAACAGGTTGCGGTAATCGGAGATCAGCAGAAATTCGTAGGCGCATTAATCGTTCCCGATTTTGACCAACTGGAAAAATATGCTACCCAAAAAGGTATTCCTTATAACAACAGGAAAGAATTAGTAGCCAACAATGACATTCACCGGATGATCGAATCACGGGTGGAAGAACATCAGAAAGACCTGGCATCCTATGAAAAGATTAAAAAATTCCTATTACTTGCTCAACCTTTCACGATGGAAAGCCGCGAATTAACAGACACTTTAAAATTACGCCGTCCGGTTATTCTGGAGAGATATGCAGCACAAATCGAAGAAATGTATAAAGAATAGCTTAAAAATTGTCAATTATCGGTGCTCAATTATCAATTGACCTATATCTTTGCAGCTCAAAAATAAAACTTTATAAAGGTATGATTACAGCAGACCAATTCCACAAGGTGTTGGAGCGTCAGAAGGCGCTGAGGGGGTATCTTTGACATTGATGGCAAAACCATTCAATTAGAAGAAGAAGAACTGCGTACGCAGGACCCCGGATTCTGGGAAGACAACAAACGTGCGGAAGCCCAGATGAAAATAGTAAAAGAGCTCAAAAAATGGATTGAGCTTTATAACGAAGTTCAGGCAGCTACTGAAGAACTTGAACTGGCCTATGAATATGTAAAAGAAGGAATCATCAGCGAAGAAGAAGTAGACGTTGCTTATGAGAAAGCACTCACGCTGGTTGAAAACCTTGAATTCCGTAATATGCTTCGCCAGGAAGCCGACCAGTTAGGATGTATTCTGAAAATTAATTCCGGTGCAGGTGGTACAGAAAGCCAGGACTGGTCTTCCATGCTTATGCGTATGTATATGCGCTGGGCAGAATCAAACGGATATAAACTCACTGTCAGCAACCTGCAGGAAGGAGACGAGGCCGGTATAAAAACCGTAACCATGCAGATAGAAGGGGATTATGCCTATGGATATCTTAAAGGAGAAAACGGTGTACACCGCCTGGTACGTGTATCTCCCTATAATGCACAGGGTAAGCGAATGACTTCCTTTGCATCTGTATTCGTTACACCACTGGTAGATGATACCATCGAAATAGAAATCAATGCGGCTGACTATACCTGGGATACCTTCCGTTCAGGAGGTGCAGGAGGCCAGAACGTAAATAAAGTAGAAACCGGAGTTCGTCTGCGCTATAATTACAAAGACCCCGATACCGGTGAAACCCGTGAGATTCTGATTGAAAATACAGAAAGTCGTTCACAATTAGGCAACCGTGAAAATGCGATGCGTTTATTACGCTCTATGTTATATGATATGGAGTTACAGAAACGAATGGCAGAACAGCAAAAAATTGAAGCCGGCAAGAAAAAGATTGAATGGGGTTCACAAATCCGGAGTTATGTATTCGATGACCGCCGTGTGAAAGACCACCGCACCAATTTCCAAACCTCCGATGTAAACGGAGTAATGGATGGTAAAATCGATGGTTTCATCAAAGCTTATTTGATGGAATTCGCAGGTGAAGAAGCTGCCGAAAAGTAATATTTTTACTATAACATTTGCAAAAACCGATTTTAAGTCGTAATATTGCACCCGATTTCAGAGCCCGACTCTGAACAGGTCCTATAGCTCAGTTGGTTAGAGCACCTGACTCATAATCAGGGAGTCCTTGGTTCAAGCCCAAGTGGGACCACC
>JAJBTP010000587.1 GCA_020860805.1 Tannerellaceae bacterium
TGATGGATAAAGACCAGAATTTCTATTTTCTGGAGATGAATACCCGCCTGCAGGTAGAACATCCTGTAACCGAAGAATGTACAGATGTAGATATTGTCCGGGAAATGATTCTGATAGCATCCGGCAACCGCCTAAGCTATAAACAGGAAGATATTATTTTCCGGGGCGCAGCGATTGAATGCCGTATTTATGCGGAAGACCCGGAAAATAACTTCATGCCCTCACCCGGTATTATAAAAGTAAGAGAAGCGCCTGCCGGACGGAACGTACGCCTGGATAGTTCGGCCTATGCCGGTTTTGAAGTATCCCTGCATTATGACCCGATGATAGCCAAACTCTCTACCTGGGGAAGCACCCGTGAACAGGCTATTTCAAATATGAACCGGGCACTGCTCGAATACAAAATACTGGGTATTAAAACAACGATACCTTTCCACCTGCGTATTATGCAGAATGAAGCCTTCCTGAAAGGTACCTATGATACGACCTTTATCGAAAAAGTCTTCGATAAAGAAGAGTTAAAACGCCGCCGGAATTGCGACCCGACCATAGCCATTATAGCTGCTGCCCTGAAACATTATGAAGAAGAAAAAGAAGCAGCCGCCCGTGCTACGACGCAACCTTTAGTCGGAGAATCACTCTGGAAACATTACGGGAAATTACAACTGACTGCCAACAACTATTAAGAAAGGAGAAACAAGCCATGACAAAAGCATTAGCAACCTATTTTGCCACGATACAGGATATGCCGGACACTGAGTTCAAAGTAGAAATTCTGGAAGACGGTCCTATCAAAAAGGTAGCCGTAAATGGTAAAATATACGAAGTAGATTATAATTTAGGAGGTGATACCATCCACTCCATCATTATGGACCACCAATCACATGGGGTACAGATTTCCAACGCGGGACATAACATATACGATATAAAACATAAACAGGATTACTTCCAGGTACAGGTAATTAACGAACTGATAAAAATGCGACAGTCACACACACAATCCGTAGCTGCCGGCCGCCAGATCGTCACCGCCCAGATACCGGGAGTGATTCTGAAAGTATACGTCAACCCCGGCGATGAAGTAAAGGCAGGTACTCCCCTATGCGTACTGGTAGCCATGAAGATGGAAAACGAGATAAAAAGTCCTATTGACGGAATTGTAAAAGAAGTTTACATCCAAGATGAAGATAAAGTGGCTGTTAATGAAAAAATGATGATTATCGAATGAAAACACAGCTATGGAAAACGATTCTATTCAGCTTTCCTGAAACAGCCTCCGTTGTATATACCGTAACATTTTAGCAGGTGTTTGCTGAATACTTTCCAATTCATCCAGCGTAATCCCACGAAAACGAGGAGTTATAGCCATATATCTTTTTTCGCCTGTGCTAAAATACCTACCGGTATGAAGGTACAGGCAAAAAGATTGATCTTTTTTATAGCAATAGCTCCGGACAGGATGTTGAATCGGGATAAAGAGTGGATATGCTACTGCAGGTTAGTCCATATGTCGCAAATAGTGGGAATAAGTTGTTTAAACTCCTTTTCGTTGGTCCTTTCTATTATAATTTCCCACGGGAAATTACCCAAAGAAGTCTGTAACTTATACGATAACTCCCGTTCATTATAAACGAAACGGCCTACCTCCGGAATGATACAAGGAGGCTGTAGAGTAGAATAACGAAATACATACGGACTGCCTTCACCGGCTTGCTGCAGGTAAGGATTATGGGTAATATCTGGTTTTTCAGTCAATTTATTCCCTGTGCAGCTAAATTGTTCCAGTAATGGATTCTGTGAGATATCAACTTCTGTCAGTGAACACATACTTACGTTATACTCTTTTAATTTCGGATTATGCCGGGTATTAATAGACGAAAGATTTTCGCAACCCATAACCCGGATCTGTTCCAGTTCAGGATTATAAGAGAAATCCAGCGTAGTCAACCCGCCCATCCAACTACAGAAACTCTTTAACCGGGGTACACAGGATAAATCTATTTCAGTAATCAGTTCACTACTTATCCAAAGAGTAGTCAGTAAAGGATTGCCCCGCAGGTCAAGTGTCCGGAACGGATTACCGGAACAATAAAGCTCACGCAAACAGGGCTGATGGCTCGTATCCAGAGTTGCAATAGAATTACCGGAACAAACCAGGTATTCCAACCGGGTATTCCGGCTAATATCCAGGTGAGACTGATTCGTTGACCCACAGTCCAGTCTTTTAAGTTGTGTATTGCAGGTTACATCCAACGGAGTGACTAAAGGATTCTGATTGCAATTGAATATTTCCAACCGCAGATTACGTGTCGTATCAATGGCTGAAAGATTACAACAATTACAAATCAATGTATTCAGTTGTAGAAGAGTGGTAATATCCAATTCCGTTAATTCCCGGGAAAAGCTACAATCCAGATAAGTTAACCGGGTATTCTGTGCGAGATTCAAGGGAACCCTATATCCTTTGCATATGAATTTTTCAAGACCTGTGAAATATTCCAGTCCCTCCAGGCTATACATATCAAGTACCGGAGAAATATTTTCTACTCTCTCATTATATACATGTTTCGTAACAGGTAACTCCATCTGCCTGACGTTTTCTACATCTTCTCTGAGAATAGAAAACCGGCCGTCACAATAGGTATCCGCTACAAACTGCCGGAATACCGGGTCAGTGAAAGCCTGTGTAATGTCTTGTTTATTCATTTTTGCAAAATATACTTTTTCTATAAAACGGTTTCAGGATATATACTTTTTACCCCTCTTCTTTTCTAAAACAGGTGCAGTGAGGCAGTCACAAAGGTACCGGATATTTCCCATTAATCACCTCCCAATAGATTGAAAATTTATTATAGTAATCATCCACAGGCAAAAAGTCCCCGACAATCGGCAGCAGGCTACTGATCGCAAACAATAGGTTCCCGACAACCAGCGGCAAGCCTTTGATCGCAAACGATAGCTTCCCGACGGCCAGCGGCAACCAATCGGATCTGTACGATTCTCTCCGGACCAGAAAAAACAAAAAAATTAAATAGTAAACAATAAAACGATACCTATAACCGTTTTGTTAATGAAGCTGGTTATCTTACCGAATGGACGTTTTTAAAAAAAAGCCTCTGCCTATGTGAATAGGTAGGGGTTTACACTTTTAGAAATATGTCTTTCAATTAGCTACCCCGGTAAGCAGAATAGCCATTCGCTGAAACAGTAATAGGAATGTGATAGTGAAGTAGTACCTTCAATCTGAAACACTACTTCAATAACAGGATAAATCGATTTTATTCCCTGCGCAGTAAAATATGGCAGGGTGTCGAATTGTAGTTTATAGGCACCTTCGTTATTGGCTGTAGCCGGAAGAAAGTTATTGACCCGTCCATTTGCATCTGTTTTTCCCATATCAATGATTTCAAAGTTGTTTGTTTCCGTATTATACTTAAAAAGTATAATCGTTACATCCGCGGCTGGTTTTCCTAAATGAATATCTAAGATATGCGTACTCAGTTGGAAAGCTTCACCTGTTTGTGCCAATAACTTATTCCCAATAACGAAACTTAATAAAATTAAAATCAGACAAACTTTTTTCATAACTTCTTGTATTTATATCTTTTAAACACATCCGGAAAGTTTTTGTTTGACTTTAGATGGTATAAAAAATGCCACCCTATAAACAGGACGGCAGTTTTTTGCTATGACTATATTCTTTCTAACGAATAATATTAATTACAAGGTAGAAGATTTATTTTTTGATTGATGCAATCTAATATAATTGGCTACACGGGCATCTCTTTCATCCTGTGATAAATGAGCAGGAAGTTCAATGGTAGTTCTATTACTGATAGCTATCAGAACTACTTCTCCGGTTTTTTCTTTGATACCTTTTAATGTTATTTCTGCTTGTTGGGTAGCTGAAGTTCTTTCTATACGTGTTACTTTTCCTTCTTTTTTAC
>JAJBTP010000463.1 GCA_020860805.1 Tannerellaceae bacterium
ATAAATTAACTTAACCTAAATCATCAAATTATAAGATTGAATCAAATTTGTAGGAATTAGGATATATAGGACGTGAAACCGGATAGCCTGAAATATTTTCTTTCCCGTAAGTTGCTGTTAATGGGGTTAAAAGCCGTGAGCAGTTATGATATTATAGAACGCTCTGAAGAGTTTATGATCCGGTTGCGGGATGAAGTAGGAGAGTCCGTAATGATTGGGGCTTTATTGGATAAAGAAGTTATTTTGATCAAACAAATACAAGGTAGCCATGATTTTGTCTTTGCATTAAAAGATGGCATGCGATTCAACCTGTATTCGACAGCTCCCGGAAAAGTTTTACTGGCTTATATGAAGCCTCGTAAACAACGGTTTAAACTGGCAGCAATCCATGAAATTAATGAATCCCGGAAGAAACAGTTGAAAGAGGAGTTAGACCGGATTGTCAAAGATGGTTATGCACTTGACCTGAATGAAACGGTGGAAGGAGTCCACTGTATTGGTGCTCCTATATTTGATGAAACCGGAGAAGCTATTGCCTGTATCTGGACTTCTGGTCCTGCCGGAAGGCTCCCTGGTGTAAAAATAAAAGAGATTGCCTTATTAGTCCGGCAGGCAGGGCGAGAGATTTCCCGGAATATCGGATATATACCGGGAAAAGAATAGGTGTTTAATTTTTAAGAATAAATCAATGAAAAAAAGAGTATGTGTGGTGCTGGTAATAGTATCATGCTTTATTTGCAGTACCATGGCAGCACAAAGTTTAAACCAAATGAATTGGTTCAATGAACCGGAACAGTGGGAAGTCAAAGATAATAAATTATCGATGTTTGTAACTCCTCAAAGTGATTACTGGCGGATTTCTCATTATGGTTTTACAGTAGATGATGCTCCTTTTTATTATGCTTTATACGGAGGCGAATTTGAGGTAAAAGTGAAAATAGCAGCCACTTATAAAGCCCGTTTTGACCAGGCCGGATTAATGCTGCGGACGGATCATGAGAATTATATTAAAGCAGGTGTGGAATTTGCAGATGGAACATTTAATCTCAGTGTGGTAGTGACTCACTATACCAGCGACTGGAGTGTAATACCGTTGGATAGAACACCTCCGTATGTCTGGATAAAGGCTGTCAGACGACTGGATGCTGTTGAGGTCTTCTATTCTTTTGACGATGTTACCTATACGATGATGCGAAATGCCTATCTGAAAGATAATCATCCGGTAATGGTCGGGGTAATGGCTGCCAGTCCGGACGGAAATGGTTTCCCGGTAACTTTTGAACAATTTAAGGTAAAACATCTACCGGATTTACGTCGCCAGCAATGGTTGAAAGAGAATGCGGACTGATAAGGTAAAATCATTTTTGATGCATAAAAAGGTTGTCCCTTAAAGGAACAACCTTTTTGTTTTATATTACTTTTTACTACTGCCGGTTGTGGGTTTAGCGGCATATTCTTCCAGTTCTTTTTCAGTCATACTATCTGCAACCTTTCTGATTTCCTCACTGCTGGTTTTACTTTCACCTCTTTTATAGGCCAAAGCTGCACCCATCAACCTTCTCTGCTTTTCACTTTTTGCAGGCATACCAATACTCTTTTAATTAACTATTCCTGTTTAAAACAAACAGGTAAGTTTATAGGTTGACGGAGGTATGTTATTCTTCGTTAAGTATCACAAAACAGGAAGTATGCCAACATTAATTATAGAAAAACTTTTCTCACATTCTGGTAACAAATCTATCTTTGCGGCGGTTAAGAAAAATAGAACTTATATAAAGAATACGGAATAGATGGAGGTATTGTTGGAATGGCTTACGGAGGTAAATGACTTTATCTGGACTTATATTTTGATAGTCATGCTGTTAGGGTGTGCTGTATGGTTTACATTTAAAACCCGTTTTGTACAGTTCCGGATGTTTAAGGAAATGGTTCGTTTACTGGGCGATTCGGCAGGGCGGCATACAGAAGGAGAAAAACACATTTCTTCTTTCGAGGCTTTTGCGGTTTCACTGGCCAGCCGTGTTGGTACAGGGAATCTGGCTGGAGTGGCTACCGCTGTAGCTGTAGGAGGGCCTGGAGCTGTTTTCTGGATGTGGGTGATTGCTCTTTTCGGTGCTTCCAGTGCTTTTATAGAGTCTACATTAGCCCAGCTATACAAGGTTAAAGGAAAAGATTCGTTTATTGGTGGCCCGGCTTATTATATGAAAGAGGGTTTGAAACTTCCCTGGATGGGTGCTTTATTTGCTGTGATAGTTTCTGTTACATTTGGATTTGCTTTTAATTCTGTTCAGAGTAATACTATCTCTGCAGCCTGGCGGGAAGCGTTTGGAGTTGATATCAGAATATTAGGAGGAATTCTAACCGTTTTAACTTTACTTATTATTTTCGGTGGTATCCAGCGGATTGCTAAAGTAAGTAGTATTGTAGTTCCTGTTATGGCACTTGGATATGTCTTACTGGCTTTAACTATTGTAGTAATTAACTGGCGGGAAATTCCACAGGTATTTGAACTGATTATAACCAGCGCTTTTGGTTGGGAGCAATTTATGGGGGGTAGTGTAGGGGCAACGTTGATGCAGGGTATTAAACGAGGACTTTTCAGTAATGAGGCGGGTATGGGGTCTGCTCCGAATGTAGCAGCTACGGCAGATGTTTCTCATCCGGCCAAACAAGGATTGATTCAGACGTTAGGAGTTTTTACGGATACACTGGTTATCTGCACCTGTACAGCCTTTATTATTCTTTTTAGTCATACTTCTGCAGAGACTGATTTAAATGGTATCCAACTGACACAGCAGGCTTTATCCAATCAGATAGGGAATGTGGGAAGTATATTTGTAGCAGTCGCTATTCTGCTCTTTGCTTTTAGTAGTATTATCGGAAATTATTATTACGGTGAAGCCAATGTCCGCTTTATTACAGGGCGGCGAAGTGTTCTGGTTATTTACAGAGTACTGGTCGGTGGTATGGTTTTGTTTGGTGCTTTAGCCAGTCTGGATTTAGCCTGGGGTCTGGCTGATATAATGATGGGAATAATGACTTTCTGTAATCTGATTGCTATCCTTTTACTGGGAAAACAGGCTTTTCTGTTATTAACTAACTATATACAACAGAAGAAAGCCGGAATCAGTAGTCCGGTATACCGTAACGGAGATATACCGGAGTTAGAAGATAAAGGAGAATGCTGGTAAGAAAGTCATAGTTTTTTTGCCCATACAAATGCTATTAGCCTGATTAATATACGGGTCATATTTAGGGATTTGTATGTACCCTGCTTTACTATAAAAACGAATCGCTTCCGGCTGTTTGAATCCTGTTTCCAGAATAGCTTCTTTAAAATCCTCTTCTAAAGCCCATTTTTCTAACTCATTTAGTATCCGGGAAGCTATCCCACTCCCTCTCATATCCTTACATACAAAGAAACGCTTGATTTCCACAGTATAGGTATTATATATTTTAAAACATCCACACCCGGCCATTTTATCGTTTACGATAGCAATCACAACATGTTCTATACCTTTGGTTTGATTGAAAGCATTATATACATTCTGTTGTAAGATACCGTATCGATTGTTCAATTCATCTTCCAACTGTTGAACCAGTTGTTGGAACCCTCTGTGTTGATAATTGGTTCGGATAAAAGATAGAGAAGGATTATGCATGAAAAATTATTTCTTTTTATTACGACCGGCCCGTTTTTTCCGGACAGTTGCTTTCATTTTAGCAGAGCCTGAATTATGCTGGTCACGGATATACGAAGCCTTTTTAGCTTTGGTTTTTATTTTTTCTTCCGTTTTGTTTGGTGTATCGCTGCAGCCTTTAAACACCATCCCATTTTCCATTATATCTTTGATATCCATGTGCGTTTATTTAAATTAAAGTTCAAAGATAGCTAAAATATTTTTTAAGGAGTTAAAGAAGTTATCAGTCGCTTTGCTCCTTA
>JAJBTP010000141.1 GCA_020860805.1 Tannerellaceae bacterium
ATCTTTGTTAGCAGAATGAGCAATTATGAACTTATAACAGTTTTAGGTCCTACAGCCTCGGGAAAAACAGCTTTTGCAACCCATTTGGCTTATCAGTTACAAACGGAAATTATCAGTGGAGACTCCCGACAGATATACCGTTCAATGGATATTGGAACAGGAAAAGACCTATCTGAATATATCGTGAACGGCCAGAAAATTCCTTATCATTTGATTGATATTCATGAGCCGGGTTACAAGTACAACGTGTTTGAATATCAACATGACTTTTTCCATGCTTTTCAAACCATCAAAGATTCCGGTAAACTTCCGGTTCTTTGTGGAGGCACAGGGATGTATATGGAAGCCGTATTAAAAGGATATAAACTATTAGATGTTCCGGAAAATCCATTATTACGGGAGTCTTTAAAAGGAAAACCCCTAAAGGAATTGGAGGAAATACTCTCCTCTTATAAGGTCTTACATAATAAAACAGATGTCGATAGTGTTCAGCGTGCTATCCGTGCTATCGAAATAGAAGAATTTTACAAAATACAGGCTCCAGATAGAACTGAGTATTCCCCTATTCATAGCCTGATTATTGGTATTGATATAGATAGAGACTTACGCAGAAAGAAAATATCAACTCGCTTACGAAGTCGTCTGGATGAAGGGATGGCGGAGGAAGTACAAAATATCCTGGCTACTGGGGTAGAACCGCAAGACCTTATATATTACGGATTAGAATACAAATACCTAACCTTATATATTACCGGTAAAATCACCTATGAGGAAATGATATCTCAACTGGAAATTGCTATCCATCAGTTTGCAAAACGACAGATGACATGGTTCCGGGGAATGGAAAGAAGAGGTTTTAAAATTCACTGGCTAGATGCACAAATTCCTACGGAAGAAAAAATTGAACAAACAATTGCCTTATTAAATAGTAAATAATCATGAAAATATATGATAACAATCAATGAGTTAAGTGGTAAAAAGAACTTTTTCCTTATGGCAGGTCCATGTGTAATTGAGGGAGAAGAAATGGCCATAGAGATTGCCGGAAAAATTAAAGAGATCACAGATCGTCTGAATATTCCGTATGTATTCAAAGGCTCTTATCGGAAGGCCAACCGTTCCCGTCTGGATTCATTTACCGGAATCGGAGATGAAAAAGCTTTAGAAATATTGAAAAAGGTAAGTGACACGTTTGCTGTCCCGACTGTAACGGATATTCATGAGAATGAAGAAGCTGCCATGGCAGCAAAGTATGTAGATATATTACAAATCCCTGCATTTTTATGCCGCCAGACAGACTTATTGGTTGCTGCAGCAGAAACCGGGAAAATTGTAAATATAAAAAAAGGTCAATTCCTATCACCCGGCAGTATGCAATTTGCCGTACAAAAAGTGATAGATGCCGGAAATAAAAATGTAATGATTACCGAACGCGGAACAACATTTGGTTACACAGATTTAGTAGTTGACTACAGGGGCATTCCGGAGATGCAGGCATTCGGATTTCCGGTAATTATGGACGTTACTCATTCATTGCAACAACCCAACCAGACGTCAGGAGTAACAGGAGGTATGCCTGCTTTAATAGAAACTATAGCCAAAGCAGCTATCGCTGTAGGTGCAGACGGATTATTTATAGAAACTCATCCTACTCCTTCTATAGCAAAATCAGATGGAGCCAATATGCTGAAACTGGATTTACTGGAAGGATTACTGGAAAAATTAGTCCGGATACGGGAAGCTATTTTGTAAGATAAATCCATTTAAATAAAAGTAAAGAGGGTATCCGCCCTAGACACCCTCTTCTTCTTTTCCTCTATTATCTTTCAATATAAATAAAGTTCACGCATTTTAGCCAAATCAACATTTAGACAGTTGGTCAGATAGTTTTCTACTCCATCATATTCACTATCAATTATCTCAAAAGCTTTTCCTATATATTCTTTCTGAACAGAATAAACATAGTACATACATTCAGCAAATGTATCTCCATAACTTCCATATATTTCTTTCATATTCTCCAGAGAAGCACCCACCATGGTATTGGTTAATAAATAATCCTCCATAATAGTCTCTCGGTCTACCCCTAATGAAGATAAAAACAGGGCTGCAGCAAATCCGGCACGGTCTTTACCGGCAGTACAATGAAACATTAACGGTAAATGAGTTTCATCCTGTAGATTTTCAAAGAATTTTGTATATTCCTCCTGAAAATTAATAACCAAATCCTCATTAATATCAATCATATATTGCCGGGCCAGTACCGGGTCAGTCATCATTTGTGAAGTATTTATAGAACTTAAGTTACCCGGTGTAATAGGGTACGCAATCTGTTTAGTTACTGTTGAAGGAACTCTATCCGGTTCTAAGGCCTTCTCATCTTCATAACGGAAATCAATGACCGTTTTCAATGGAATAGTTCCCAGATAAGCCAAATCAGTATCTGTTAACTCATTACATTTTCCGGAACGGAATACCAATCCCCACTTCACATATTTACCATCTTTTGTTTTATACCCCCCTAAATCCCGGAAATTAGATTGCCCTTCAATAGGCAGTTTACGGGTAGCTGCTACACCACGGGAAACATTTTCCCACTCAAAACAATATTGTACATATCCGGAAGTATTCAGAACATGTGTCCCGACAACTGTACCTTCCATAAGTATCTCCTCAAAATCCGCTTCATCAACAGATTCCATAGCATACATTTTCCAATTACCTTCTTTTAATACCTCCACAACTGTTTTTTTGTTTCAACATCTGTTTGTAAAGAAACATAGGCATTTATATCCGAACCGGCAAACAGTTCTTTTTCTTCATTTTCATTTTCTCCTCCACTTACAGTCTCATCGTCAGAACAACCGAATACAGTGGTAAGCAAAGCCAATGCAATACAAACTTTTTGAATGTGCATAGTAAAAAAATTTCTTTTCATCTCATTTATTATTTATTCCGGAGGCAAAAGTAGAGGAGAGATATTAAAAAGAAATGACAAAAAAATACAGATTAATGAAACCTGGTAAAAAGAAAAAGCTGCTTCAGTTATGAAACAGCTTTCTTTATTATTATTCTTTTATTTATCCTAAACGGCTGATTTTACGGAGCCGTTCTTCGTCTATTATCTTTATCTTCCTACCGTCCAGAGCAATAATACGCTCAGATACAAAAGTTGATAAAGTACGAATTGCATTGGATGTGGTCATGTTAGACAAGTTTGCCAAATCTTCACGGGCCAGATAGATACTTAGCGTAGCACCATCCTCTTCCAGACCATAGTTATCTTTTAGAAACAACAATGATTCTGCTAGCCGACCACGAATATGTTTCTGTGTCAGATTAACAGTACGTTCGTCTGCAACTCCCAGATCTGTAGATAACTGACGGATAAAAAACATAGCCAGATTCGGATTACTCATCAATAAATCTGTCACCACCGCCATAGGTATCATACAAACAGTAGAAGCCTCAAAAGCAGATGCATTTGTCAGATAATCCTCCTGAGTAAAATAAGCACGATAACCAAAATACTGGATTGGCTTAATCATACGAATAATCTGGCTTCTTCCTCCTACTCCTTCCTTAAAGATTTTAACCTTGCCTTTCAATAAGCACATCATATCCTTCGGTTCATCACCTTCATAGTATATCAACTCATTACGTTTGAAATGCTGTACAGTGGAACTTCTTCTGAGAATTTCACGTTCTTTATCCGTCAAAACTCTCCATACACCTGATAAACTGGCCGAAATATCGACCTCTTCTCTTAGTTGTTTAACCACGACTTCTGCTATATAACATACTTGTGAAGCACAAATGTACATTTTTCTATCAAATCTATAAACAATTTAATGTATAAATTGTGTTTTTAAAATCAATTTAGAATTTAAAAAGGGCAATTCTTGATTAAATTCATTATGTTTGCCATGAAAC
>JAJBTP010000427.1 GCA_020860805.1 Tannerellaceae bacterium
ATGTTAAAAGCCTAAATAGATGCGAAACGAACCTATTATTGTGGAACAGAAAATAAGGGCTCCCGGGGAACGTATCTGGAAAGCAATTTCAGATAGGGAAGAGATGAGGCATTGGTATTTCGATATTACCCGTTTTTGGCCGGAATTAGGATGTGATTTCCAGTTTAATGAAATAAAGGATGGTGAGAAATACGTTGTATTATGCCGGATTACAAATATTTTAGAGAAGAAGAAACTCTCTTATAGTTGGAAATATGAAGGAGTACCTGGCTATTCAGAAGTTTCTTTTGAATTGATACCAGCTGACGAAGAGACAATTGTATGTCTGACTCATACAGGAACTGAATCATTTGCCGATACCAGGGGTGCATTTCGTAAAAAAGAATTCCGGAAAATGTGGGAACGAATTATACAACGTATGCTGAAAGACTATGCAGAACGTGAATTGATTAACAGCTCTGTCTCTATACATGCTGATCCGGCCTGTGTATGGGAGGTGTTAACAGACCTTGATTTTATTGCTGTATGGATGACGGCTATGGGTGAGGGTACTGTGGCAGAAAGTGACTGGAAAGAAAATTCGGAAGTAATATGGACAAACGTACAAGGAGAAACCATTGCTAAAGGAGTGGTAACTGTTTGCCATCCCGAGCATTATCTGAAAGTCTCCTTTCCCTGTTATGATGAAACTACCTGTGCATTGAATCCCGGAGAGGACTATCAAATCTATATGCTCACCGGTATTTCTTCTAATCAATGTTTACTGGAAGTGGAGTGTAATACTTTTACAGAAAACTCAGTCCAAATCAAGATGTTCTGGGACAGAGCCTTAAAGAAAATTAAACAGATTTCAGAAAGAATAGCTCAGGAAGCTTTCGTGATGGAATAAATAGTTATAAATCTTTTACTAAACGGAAACCATTATTGAAATGTTTGCTGTTTGGAAATAAATAATAACGATAGGTGGTGCGGCAGATGGCACGTTCGTTAAACCACGCGCCTCCGCGCACCATTGCATATTCTTTTCCATCCTTTTCTGTGAATCCGGCACACCATTCCCATACATTTCCGCTCATATCATATATACCTAACTCATTGGGTTGTTTCATCCCGACCGGATGAGGTCTTTTTGCTGAGTTCCCCCGCATACCAACCAACTTCATCCAGTTCCATACTACCACTATATAAATGACTTCTGTTTCCATATCTTCCGCCTTTGGCAGCATATTCCCATTCTTCTTCGGTAGGTAACCGCCCATCCATCCATTTGCAATAGGCCTGTGCTCCATACCAGGTAACATATATTGCCGGGTAAGCTTCATATCCGGGAACAGCTTTCCCATTTTGTATACCCCATTCACATTCATAAAATAATATTTCACCTGCATATGGACCTTCTTTTACTACATTACTGGCATACGCATCCAGGAAAGCAGCAAACTGATGGTTAGTAACTTCATACTTACTGATGCTGAAATTATCTACTTTTACTTTTTTAACCGGGTTATTATCTTCCTGATAAGTTGAACCCATATCGAATATACCCCCTTTAATTTCTATCATTTCCGGATAAATATTCGTTGATAACCATCTCCGGTGGTTGATATATTCTATATGAGCCAGTATTTGTTCTTTTTCCTGAGGGGAAATTTCTTCAAATGCTAATCCTCTTTCCAGATAACTGATAGAAATATCATATGCCTTCATTCCTTTTAAAGGAAGTAACCGTTCATATAAGGTTCCTAAAGCCATAATTACATCCATCCGTTCCGGGCCAAGCCTGAGCACACTTTCATACAGTTTAAAAGCTTCTTCCGTATGAAACAAAACTTTGCTATCTTCTTCTTTTAAAGATAATAATCTGCTCGCTTCATTTATACGTTGTTCTATGTATGGATTCAGAATATTAAATATTTTACGGGGTATTTTTTGTTTCCGTTGTGTTAATGGTATTTGGTCATAATAACTCCGTATCTGTCCCGGAGTTAATTGCCGGTTGAGCCGTAATAACAGGATTTGCCCGGCTGGGATATCCATATTTTCTTCAATAAAAAGGAGCCGCAGGGAATCTCTTTCCTGCAATACAGTCTGGATTCTTTCATTATGCTCTTTTTCAATTTCATAGAAATTATGCATATCCAGTTTCCGCATCGCCTTTTTTAAGGATTTAGGATATTTCTTGTCTTTAGGATGGTAATTCCCTCGAAGTGTGGTGAAGTCTATCAGATATTCGCTTACTAATATCAGGCTATCTAATTTATCCCGGATATCTGCTGTCATATCCAAATACTTTGTATATCCTTTCTGTATTTGTGAACCTGAATAACGGAGTCTGTTCGGAAAATCTTTAAGTTCTCCTTCGATATACAATGTATCATTACTTAAAATAAAATCACACATATAAGGTTCTTCCCTGATATAAGTAACTAACTGAACCAGTTGAGGCAGATCAAACAATTCACCCCGTAAGGTAAATGTACCTTTTTCTACCCGCGTGGAATTAACCATTTTGTTTTCTTCCGGAAGATACAAACGGACTATACTCCCATTTTTTATACCGTCAATTTTCCCTTGTATATAATATTGTCCGGCGACTTCCGGGAGAATAAATATAAAAAGCAGGCATGTATAATAGAAGCGGTTCATATCGAATAAGGTATATGTTGATGGGGCAATATAGTAGTTCTTTTTTTGTGTTTACGGTTAATCGGGAAATAAAAAACCTTAACAGACGTTTGGTACGGACGCCTGTTAAGGTTCACTTCCTATGATTCAATCAACATCACATCAATTCAGATTCTGAAGAATACTTCAGGGAATTGTTTAATTTAAAGATATCGCATCTTTCTTTCAACATCCAACTATTTGAATCACAGGAAGCTTTTTATGTTGTATGGTTACCACCTGTTACACCATATACTTCGGCAGTGGTATAACTTGATTCCTGGGAAGCCAGTAAAACATATACTCCTGCCAGTTCTACCGGTTGTCCGGCTCGTTTCATAGGTGTATTCTGTCCAAATTCCGGAATCTTATCCTGAGGCTGTCCACCGGAAATTTGTAAAGGTGTCCAGATAGGACCGGGAGCTACACTATTCACCCGTATACCTTTCTCAGTAATCTGTTTGGCTAATGCCCGTGTAAAAGCTACAATAGCACTTTTAGTGGCAGCATAATCCAATAGTTGCGGACTTGGTTCGAATGCCTGTATAGATGAGGTTGTAATAATAGTTCCTCCCGGAGGCATCAATGGAATGGCTGCTTTACATATCCAGTAAAGAGAGAAAACATTCGTTTCAAATGTCTTTCGTATCTGTTCCGTTGAAAGTTCCAATATATCTTCACTGGCTTGTTGCATACCGGCAACCATGGCCAGAATATCCAGTCCACCCATTTCATTGTAGGCTCTTTCTACCATCTCTTTGCAGAATTCTTCCTGGCTGATATCACCGGGTATTAATACAGCTTTTCTGCCTTCCGCTTCAATTTAGCTTAGCAACAGTTTCTGCATCCTCCTGTTCTGATTCTAAATAGTTTAATGCTACATCTGCACCTTCACGTGCATACGCTATAGCGGCAGCACGCCCTATTCCTGAGTCAGCTCCGGTAACCAATGCTTTACGACCATCCAGACGGTTGTGGCCGATATAACTTTCTTCACCACAATCGGGTTGAGGTGTCATATCTGCCTGTACCCCGGGAGGGTCCTGTTTTTGTTTAGGATATCCTCCCTCGTGATACTGAGTCAGAGGATTCTGCATTTCATTATATTCTATTTTCTTCATCTTGCAAAACGCTTTTACTGTGCTATACTTAATATGTTTTAGCAGTCAGTAAAACAGGGTGAAGAAAAGAATAGTTGAAAGAAAGTATGTTTATTAACTGTAAAAACTATAAACGTAAGATATTGGAGGTTAAATTTT
>JAJBTP010000226.1 GCA_020860805.1 Tannerellaceae bacterium
CTCTACTGGTTGGTGTTCTTTTTGTGATTGCAGGTATTATGATTATGTTTACCCCTATCAGCAGCTACATTACATTAAGTATCTTATTCAGTATGTTTTTGATTATATCAGGAATACTCGAAACAGTATTTGCTGTGCGCAACAAAAACAACCTATCGGGTTGGGGTTGGTATCTGGCAGGAGGTATTATTGACCTGGTCATTGGTATTTACCTGGTCATTAATCCGGTGGTAAGTATGGCTGTATTGCCTTATATTCTGGCCTTCTGGCTTATATTCAGAGGGGTTTCTATCATGGGGTATGCGCTGGATTTAAAAAAATACAGTGTAAAAGGCTGGGGATGGTACCTGTTTTTCGGTATCCTGGCACTTCTGTGTGCCATAGGCATTTTCTGGCAACCTGCTGTAGGGGCTCTCAGTATTGTGTATCTTGTTTCATTTACTATGATATTTATCGGACTATTCCGTATTATTTTAGCATTCGAACTAAAAAGCATCGGAAAAAATATAAAAAAGGAGTTGAACCGACTCTGATAGATTAATAAAATCATCTGTTTGATATACCGAATTACAGGCTGGAAGCTTTTATAAAGTAGCTTCCGGTCTTTTTGTTTTCCTGTGAGAATTTATCTGATAAAACTATTTTCTGAAAAATATGTACTTTACCATAGGGTTTTTATACGTTGGCCGATCTTAATCTATAGAGAGGATAATTCAAACAATTAAATAACAACTGCTATGAGAGCTTCAACTAAAAAATGGATGGGATTCATTTTAATTCAGGCAATCGTTTTGCTGGTTACAGGGAATCCATTGTATGCACAGGAAGAAAATACGGTAACTACCGTTAATGGAATAGTCAAGGACGCACGCACTAAAAAGCGCCTCGAATATGTAAATGTAGCTGTTGCCGGTACCAACATCGGAACTGTAACCAACACAGATGGAGAGTTTTCATTAAAAGTAACGCATGAAGTAGAAGCTACAGCAATTGAAATCTCGCACATTGGTTACAGAAGGGCTACCCTCCGGATAGAAAGTTTTAATGGTGATAAACAGGAAATATTATTGACTCCCATACAAAATCTGCTGGACGAGATTGTCGTACGGGCACAGGACCCTCGTTTTCTGGTAGAAGAAGCTATGAAAAAAATCAGGGACAATTACAGTCCTACCAGCACTATGCTGACTGGATTCTACCGGGAAACAGCACAAAAAGGACGTGGTTATATCAATATATCAGAAGCTATTATTGATGTTTATAAAACCCCTTACGACCACAACGTGGATAAAGACCGGGTACAGATATTAAAAGGGCGCACCTTGTTAAGCCAGAAAAGAGGGGATACATTAGTCGTAAAATTACTGGGAGGTCCTACTCTGTCTGTCTATGTGGATGTAGTAAAGAATCCGGATTTATTACTGGACCCGGATGTTTTACCCTATTACTCTTTCCGTATGGAGGAATCTGTAATGATTGATAACCGCCCACAATATGTAGTGGCCTTCCATCCACAGGCTATTTTACCCTTTGCCCTCTATTATGGTAGATTATATATAGATAAAGAAAACCTTGCCTTTACCCGGGCAGAGTTTAATCTGGATATGGATGATACGAATAAAGCGACACAGGCTATCCTGAAAAAGAAACCTTTCGGGCTTAGGTTTAAACCTCAGGAAGTATCTTTTCTGGTAACCTACACGCAACGGGGCGAACGTACTTACCTGAGTTATATCCGTAACCAGGTACGATTCAAATGTGATTGGAAACGTAAATTATTTTCCACCAATTACACTATTCTTTCGGAAATGGTAGTAACAGACGGGAAAGAGGAAACCTCCGGAGGTATTCCGTTTAAAGCTGCATTTAAAGCCTCTCAATCATTTACCGACAGAGTCTCAGACTTTATGGATGAAGATTTCTGGGGTAACTATAACATTATTGAACCGACCGAATCGCTGGAATCGGCTGTCAATAAACTGAGAAAACAAAAAAGATAATTATTTTTTCCTTTTCTTTTCGTATATTTGATAGAAACAATCCGTTTATTCCGGTAGGTATGCTGAACGAACTGTTGCTGGTAAAAAAAAATAAAAGAGGGTGATATTAGAGCTTTTGAATCGTTGTTCAGGCTTTATTACTCCCCTCTTTGTATCTACGCTATTAGCATTACCGGCCGGCAGGATGTATCGGAAGAAATTGTACAGGAACTTTTTTATACACTCTGGAAAGACCGGGAACGAATCAATCTGTTCCACTCGGTTAAAAGTTACCTGTATAATTCAATCCGTTACCGTTCCTTGCAATACTGTGAACATATCGAAGTAAGAGAACGGCACCGGGAAGCCGTACTCTCCGGCAAAAACGGGTCGCCTATCCGTGAAAATCCCCAGGATTTAATGGAATACAAAGAACTCGAAGAGTTGGTAGACCGCACTTTAAAACAACTTCCGGAACGCCGCCTGCGCATTTTTAAAATGCACCGGTTTGAAGGAATGAAGTATGCCGAGATAGCCTCCTCTCTTTCCCTTTCTATCAAAACGGTTGAAGCCGAGATGACTAAAGCCCTTCAAACTCTACGAAAAGAAGTGGAAGTTTATATTCAAACCAAATGAGTACAAAAACAAAACAAGCTGCTCAGACAGACCGGGCCTGGAAAATACTCCACACCCGGCTGCTGGAAGATGGGTTAGTAGAAAAAACTCCGGATAACCGGAGCAAACATGCTTTCCTTGCCGGAAAATGGCAATGGGCTGCAGCTATTTTACTAATCGGAGGAAGTCTGGCGTTCTTTTTCGGATTAAAAAACCAAAAACCAGGGAATAATGAACCCCTCCTTACGTTACGCAACGACCAGGCCGGCAGTACCTTGGTAAAAACACTGGAAGATGGCTCCGTTATTTATCTGGCAGGAGATACGGAATTAACCTACCCGGAACATTTTGACCGGGAAAAAAGAATGGTTTCCCTCAAAGGGAATGCCCTGTTTGAAGTAACCGGTAGCAAAACCCATCCTTTCCTGATTCATACTGCTTATACTGAGATTGAAGTAATAGGAACCTCTTTCGAAGTAAAAAGTCTGGAAAAAGAGGGTTTTGAACTTTCTGTTCTCGAAGGAGAAGTGAAAGTTATGTCCAGAATTTCGGATAAAGTTATGTATGTGAAAGCCGGGGATGCTGTGACTATCACCCCACAGGGAGACTGGCAATATATGGCTATCCGTGACACCGGTATGCTGGAAAGAATAATGGAAACCCTGCAGTTTAAAAATGAACCGGTAGGAAACATTATCCGTATTATTAATAAAAACCAGCATACAGTTTCTCTGGCGATTCATCCTTCGCTGGAGTACCGGCGGCTTAGTGTTACCTTCTCCGGACAAACACCGGAAGAAATAGCGGAGATATTGGCCATAGCTTTAGGAATCACTTATAAAGAGGAAAACGGCCAGCTAATGCTTTCGGATTAACGAAATATGATACCATGAAAAACACATGCTCATATCGTTTGTTTACGATAGTCTGGCTGGGAGTCTGGATAACCCTGCTTTCACCCTTACAGGCTATGCCTAACGATGTGTTGGATCGTACGTTTAAATTGGCACGTCAAAAAGCAACCCGTTACCACTTACTGGAAAAAATAACCGAATTATCCGGATTCTTTTTTATTTATGATAGTTCTATTATAGAGGAAGATGCGGTAATCACCCTTCCCTCAGGTGAATATACTTTACGAAATGCGGTTTATATCATTACCGGTAATCCGCATCTGAACCTGCGGATTGTAGGGAACCATATTCTTATGGAACTGCCGGCAGCTATCCCTCCTACTGGCATGTCTGAAACAACAGGCTGGTTTACAATAGAAGGATATGTAACAGATAAATACACCCACGAAGCTATTCCGGCCGTATCCATTCACGT
>JAJBTP010000561.1 GCA_020860805.1 Tannerellaceae bacterium
ATAAATATGTCTGTTAAAGCGTATATTGAATCAAACAAAGAACGGCTTTTAGAGGAATTATTTACTTTAATCCGGATTCCTTCTATCAGTGCTAAGCAGGAACATAAACCTGATATGACTGCATGTGCGGAAAAATGGGTAGAACTGTTGCTGTCATCCGGTGCAGATAAGGCGGTTGTGATGCCAACAGCCGGTAACCCTGTGGTATATGGTGAGAAGATGATAGATCCGGATGCTCCAACCGTACTGGTTTATTCGCATTATGACGTGATGCCGGTTGAACCTTTGGAGTTGTGGAAAAGTGAACCGTTTGAGCCGGAAATACGGGATAGACGTATTTGGGCACGTGGAGCAGATGATGATAAGGGACAGGCGATGATTCAGGTGAAAGGTTTTGAAACCGCTTTGAAACAGGATATTCTGACATGTAATGTAAAGTTTATTTTTGAAGGAGAAGAAGAGATTGGTTCTCCCAGTCTGGAAGCATTTTGCGAAGCAAATAAGGAGTTATTGAAAGCTGATATTATATTGGTTTCGGATACCAGTATGGTAAGTAAAGAGATTCCTTCGCTTACAACCGGTTTGCGGGGGTTGGCATACTGGCAGGTTGAAGTAACCGGGCCTGACCATGATTTGCATTCCGGACACTTCGGAGGGGCAGTGGCAAGCCCGGTGAATGTGCTTTGTAAACTGATGGCTGATATTATTGGTCCGGATGGTAAAATTACGATTCCGGGTTTTTATGATGATGTAGAAGAGTTGTCTGATGTAGAGAAAGAAATGATAGCGCAGATTCCTTTTGACAAAGAGAGATACAAAAAGTCAATCGGAGTGGAAGAACTGGCAGGTGAAGTGGGGTATTCCACTTTGCAGCGGAATGCAACCCGTCCTTCGTTTGATATTTGCGGTATCTGGGGTGGATACACCGGTGAGGGAAGTAAGACTGTTTTACCCTCGCAGGCTTTTGCTAAGGTATCCTGCCGTTTGGTTCCGAATCAGGACCATGCCAAAATCTCAGCTTTGTTTGTGGAGTATATGGCTAAGGTTGCTCCTAAATCGGTTAAAGTAAAAGTAACGCCGAGTCATGGTGGACAGGGGTATGTTTGTCCGATAGATTTACCGGCTTACCAGGCTGCGGAGAAGGCGGTCGAAAAAGCTTTTGGCAGGAAACCTCTGGCTGTAAGAAGAGGGGGGAGTATTCCTATTATCTCTACTTTCGAACAGGTATTGGGTATCAAGACTGTGTTGATGGGGTTTGGCCTGGAACAGGATGCTATCCATTCGCCTAATGAAAATTTTGAGTTGGATATTTTCTATAAAGGGATAGGGTCTGTAGCTGAGTTTTACAGAGAATTTAAATGATTAAAATATAAAAAAAAATACAGAGTGGATAAAGAACAATTGTCACGCATACTGGCACAGGTTGGCATAGAACAACTGAATGAGATGCAACAAGCTGTGCTGGATGCGGAAACCAGTAAAGATTTGGTCTTGCTTAGTCCTACGGGATCCGGTAAGACTTTAGCTTTTTTATTGCCTTTACTTGATGCTTTTAGTGGTGAGGAAAAAAAGATAGAAGCTTTGATAATTGCTCCTTCACGGGAACTGGCTTTACAGATTGAGGCTGTATTCCGTTCGATGGGAACCGGTTATAAGGTGAATTGCTGTTATGGAGGGCATCCCATTCGTACGGAAAAGAAGAGCTTGGAGCATCCTCCGACTCTTTTGATAGGTACTCCCGGTCGTATTGTAGATCATCTGGAACGGGGTACTATTAATTTGGATAAGGTAAAGACACTGGTTCTGGATGAATTTGATAAATCCCTGGAGTTAGGTTTTACTTCTGAAATGAAAGAGATTCTTTCACACCTTCCGAATGTAAAGCGCCGGGTACTGACTTCGGCAACGGAAGGGGTCGAAATCCCATCTTTTACAGGTATTCAAAAACCTATACGTTTATCTTTCCTTACGGATGTGAAGAAATCCGGAAACCTGGTGGTACGTGTAGTACAGTCACCGGTGAAGGATAAATTGGAAACGTTATATAAATTGTTGGGTGAACTGGACGGAGGTGCAACGTTGGTATTTTATAATTTACGGGAAGCTGTAGAGCGGGTAAGTAATTACCTGACTGATATGGGGGGGGTTGAGAATGAAGCTTTTCATGGAGGTATGGAGCAGCCGGAGCGTGAGCGTGCATTATCCCGGTTTAGAAACGGTTCATCCAATGTCTTTGTTTCTACGGATTTGGCTGCCCGTGGGTTGGATATTCAGGATGTGAAAAATGTTATTCATTATCATTTACCTGTTAATGAAGAGGCGTATGTACATCGTAACGGACGTACTGCCCGTATGCATGCTGAAGGAACTGCTTATATGATTTTGAACGAAATAGAAAGCATACCGGAATATATAGACCGTGAACCTAAAGAGTTTTTTTTACCGGAGAAAGCATGTATCCCGGTTCGTCCGGAGCGGGTAACTCTCACACTAAATAAGGGGAAACGGGATAAAATAAGTAAAAAGGACGTCGTTGGGTTTCTGTATCAGAAAGGTGGATTAGCCAAGGATGATTTAGGAATTATAGAAGTCCGGGAAAGTTGTTCGTTTGCAGCTGTTAAAAGAGATAAGCAAAAAGAAGTCCTAAGCCGTTTGCAGGAAGAAAAGATAAAGGGAATGAAGGGTTAAGGTAAAGTAAGTATGGAAATAAATGATTTTGAAGAAGAGTCTGTTTTAATTAAAAATGTTTCGTTAACGGATTCTTTGGTAGATATATACATATGTGGGAAGTTTATTTATGAAGTAGGTGAAAATCTGAAGGTAGCGGCTAAGCGTGTGATA
Organism: Tannerellaceae bacterium; assembly: GCA_020860805.1. Classification (GTDB taxonomy): domain Bacteria; phylum Bacteroidota; class Bacteroidia; order Bacteroidales; family Tannerellaceae; genus UBA4116. The sequence continues at coordinate 2,842 of JAJBTP010000561.1, forward strand.
GATGGAAGCGGAAAGGCGGTAATACCGGGTTTTGTAAATACCCATACCCATGCTGCTATGTCCTTGTTTCGTGGATTTGCGGATGATATGCCTTTAATGCCCCTGGCTGAAAGAAAAAATCTGGCCCAATGAGGCCTAAATTGACAGAGGAAGATATTTACTGGGGCTCTAAACTTGCTTGTTTGGAGATGATAAAGAGTGGGACTACAACTTTTAGTGATATGTACTATCATCAGGAAGTTACTGCTCGTGTAGTAGATGAAATGGGATTACGGGCCTGTCTGGAGAGTAGCTGTTTTTGATCATTTTCAATCTTCTGTTATGGAGCAGTGTAAAATGGATAACATCCGTTTCTTTTCTGAAAAGAAAAATTACAGTGACCGGGTTACTTTTTGTCTGGCTCCACATGCTATTTATACGGTATCCGGTGAGTTTCTGCAATGGATAGACCGGTTCTCTGCTGAACAAAATATTCATATCCATATTCATATGGCAGAAACAGAAGGCGAAGTGAAGGACTCAGTTGCTAAGTTTGGTACAACTCCGGTACGCTATTTACACCGGCTGGGTGTTTTGTCTCCCCGGTTAATTATGGCCCATGGTATTTATATGGATGAAGAGGAAATTCAGCTATTAGCAGAGCAGGATGTAAAAGTTGTTCATAATCCGGCTTCTAATATGAAACTGGCTTCCGGTATTGAGTTTAAGTTTATGGAAATGCAACAGGCGGGGATAACGGTTGGTTTGGGTACAGACGGTTGTTCTTCCTCTAATAATCTGGATATGGTGGAAGTAATGAAGTTAGCTTCTTTGTTAGGGAAAGCCTGGCGGAAAGATCCGGAAGCAACTCCTGCCGGAGATATGCTGAAAGCTGCTACAGAAAATGGAGGTAAGGTCCTAGGGCTTCAGATTGGTAAAATAGAGTCTGGTTATTTAGCTGATTTGTGTTTGATTGATTTGAGACGTCCTGAATTTGTACCTAATTTTAATTTTATCTCTAACCTGGTTTATTCTGCAAATGGGAGTTGTGTGAATACAGTTATATGCAATGGAAAGGTAATTATGGAGAAC
>JAJBTP010000570.1 GCA_020860805.1 Tannerellaceae bacterium
TCTTTGTACTGTGGTTTTTTCATAATAGTATTAGATTTAAGGTTAACAAAGTTTGGTTAGGGGTTGTCGTGAGACAGCCTTTAATTGTTTATAGAGGTTTCATAAAATAAAAAAGGCGATCCATGGATCGCCTTTTTTATTTTATCACATTCCTTATTGAATCCTTTTGACTTCTAACACTTTTAAGGTAAAGTTAAGAGCAGAATAGGGAGGTATAGTAACACTACCAAAATCGGAACCTCTACGTCCATAAGCCAACTCCTGAGGAATCCAAATCTCCCATTCATCACCTTCTTTCATATATTGTAAAGCTGTTACCCAATCCATAATTAAACCTCCGGAACCAGTAACATTAAAAAAGAAGTGATTTCCTGTTCTTCTAAAAGTTGGGAATCAAAAACTACGCCATCAATCATTTGGCCCACATATTCAACTTTTACCTGCTCACCGTATTTAATCAACTCAGGGCCCTCAGGACCCTCCTCTATTACCCGATAATAGAGATATCCTCCCTCGCTTAAATCCTTCAATTTAGTAAATCGAGGGTCTTTTGCAATTTCCTCTATTTTAGCTTCATTTGCAGCTTTCCACTCTTCATCAACAGGAAGTAAATCATCACTATCATCACCGCAGGAAGCAAATGAAAAAGCAAACAAACAAATTAAAAAAGACAATATTAATTCTTTCTTCATACAAGTTTTTATTCTGCTAATTTTTTTAATAAATTACGCATATTCACTTTCTCTGAAACGATAGAATGAAGTTGGTCTATAGCAACTCGTTCCTGTTCCATGGTATCACGAAAACGGATAGTTACACAGTTATCTTTCAGAGAATCATGATCAACAGTGATACAGTAAGGAGTACCAATCGCATCCTGGCGACGATAACGCTTACCGATAGAATCTTTCTCATCATACTGACAGCGGAAATCAAACCGTAACATCTCAACAATTTCACGGGCTTTTTCCGGTAATCCATCTTTCTTTACCAAAGGCATTACAGCCAGTTTTACCGGAGCAAGTGGCGCCGGTAATTTCAAGACTACACGTGTTTCACCATTTTCCAATGTTTCCTCACAATAAGAACCAGCCAGCATACTCAAAAACATACGGTCCACCCCAATAGAAGTTTCCACTACATAAGGCGTATAACTCTTATTAAGTTCCGGGTCAAAGTATTGCACCTTCTTACCTGAATATTTTTCATGTTGGCTCAGGTCAAAATCTGTACGGCTATGAATACCTTCTACCTCTTTAAAACCAAAAGGCATTTCAAATTCAATATCCGTAGCCGCATTCGCATAATGAGCTAACTTATCATGATCATGGAACCGATATTTTTTATCTCCTAATCCTAATGCTTTATGCCATTTCAAACGGAATTCTTTCCAGTTATTGAACCATTCCATCTCTTCGCCCGGACGAACAAAAAACTGCATTTCCATCTGCTCAAACTCACGCATACGGAAAATAAACTGACGGGCTACTATTTCATTACGGAATGCTTTACCAATCTGGGCAATACCAAACGGTATTTTCATACGACCTGTTTTCTGAACATTCAGGAAGTTAACGAAAATACCCTGAGCTGTTTCCGGACGCAAATATACTTTCATAGCTCCATCTGCAGTTGACCCCATCTCCGTAGAAAACATAAGATTAAATTGACGTATTTCAGTCCAGTTACGTGTACCGGAAATAGGACATACTATTTCACAATCCAGAATAATCTGGCGTAATTCTTCCAAATTAGAATCATTTAAAGCTTTCGCAAAACGGGTATGCACTTCTTCTCTTTTAGCAACCTGTTCCAATACGCACCCATTAGTTGAGCGAAATTGAGCTTCATCAAAAGATTCACCAAAGCGTTTTGCGGCTTTCGCTACTTCCTTCTCAATCTTTTCATCGATTTTCGCCAGATAATCCTCAATCATAACATCCGCACGATATCTTTTTTTAGAATCTTTATTGTCAATCAACGGATCATTAAAAGCATCTACATGACCAGAAGCTTTCCAGATAGTAGGATGCATAAAAATAGCAGAATCAATCCCTACTACATTTTCATGTAATAACGTCATGCTATCCCACCAGTATTTTTTGAGATTATTTTTCAATTCAACGCCATTCTGGCCATAATCATACACTGCACCCAATCCATCATAAATTTCCGAAGAAGGGAATACAAAACCATATTCTTTGCAATGTGATACTAATTTTTTAAAAATGTCTTCCTGGGCCATTTGTATGCAATCTTGTAATATTCATTTCTATAAGAGATGCAAAGTAAATGATTTTTTATCAATGTGACACGTTAATAAAGCTAAGAAATCACTTTTATCATCTCTAATTCAGGTGTTAATTTAAAAATTTGACTATTTTTCTTCTCTAAAAGTAATATTATTCAGATATTATCTTTTATATTTACACAATGTTTGCGCAAACGCATTAAATTAGGTAACCTATATAAAAACACATCTCATGAAGATAAGCGAAATCAACCGCCGCTTATTCCTAAAGCAGGTCCTTGCAATTTCAGCAGCAACTACATTCCCTTCTTTCTGGACTCCGGCTAAAAGCCGTACTTTACCCTCTTCTCCCTTTGTGAGCGCTAATGACCGTGTAAATTTAGCTTTGATTGGTATTGGAAACCGTGGAGGTGAAATAGCCAAAGATTTGTATAATACAGGACTCTGTAATATTGTTGCCTTATGTGATGTAGATATGGAAGCACCACATACACAAGAGATAATTGCGATGTTTCCGGATGTTCCCCGATTCAAAGATTTCCGTCAGATGTTTGACAAAATGGCTGATAAAATTGATGCCGTTACAGTAGGTACTCCGGACCACTCTCATTTTCCCATTACAATGGAGGCAATGGCACATGGTAAACATGTATATGTAGAAAAACCCATGACTCGCACCTTTAATGAAGTGGAATTAATGATGAAAGGGGGAAAAATATAATGTAGTCACACAAATGGGAAACCAGGGACACTCTGATGCAAATTATTTCCAGTTCAAGACATGGGTAGAGGCAGGAATCATCAAAGATGTGACTGCTATTACAGCTCATATGAACTCTCCCCGCCGCTGGCATACATGGGATCCGAAAATAATCAGTTTCCCTCCGGCTGAACCCATTCCGTCAACATTAGATTGGGATACATGGCTGGGAGTCGTTAAATATCATGATTACAACAAAGATTTTATTAATGGACAATGGCGTTGCTGGTATGATTTTGGTATGGGCGCATTAGGAGATTGGGGGGGGCTCATATTCTGGATACAGCACATGAATTTTTGAATTTAGGGCTTCCGTATGAGATTAATCCGACTTATCTGAAAGATCATAATAAGTTTTTCTTCCCCATGTCATCTACAATTGTTTTCAAATTTCCGGAACGAGGTAATATGCCAGCATTAGATATAACCTGGTATGATGGATTAGACAATATTCCTTCTGTACCGGAAGAATATGGAATATCAGAGATAGATCCTAACATCCCTCCGGTAGCTGGTGGAACCATACAACCTGCGAAATTAAATCCGGGAAAAGAAATCTATTCAAAAACTTTAACTTTTAAAGGTGGTTCACATGGAAGTATTCTTTCTATTATTCCGGATAAAGTTGCAAAAGAATTAAATCCAAAATTACCGGAAGTGCCTGAAAGCGCTTCAAATCATTATGCGAATTTTCTGTTAAGCTGTATGGGGAAAGAGAAAACACGCTCTCCATTCTCAGTGGCAGGTCCACTAAGTCAGGTATTTTGTTTAGGTGTATTAAGCCAGCAACTGGGAGAAAAATTATTGTTTGACAGAAATACAAAACAGATAACCAATAATACACTGGCTAATCAATTATTAGTAGGCGAGCCTCCCCGGAAAGGATGGGAAGAATA
>JAJBTP010000278.1 GCA_020860805.1 Tannerellaceae bacterium
GCCACAAGGCGTGGAGAAGTGTTTTAGCCCAGATTTAGCCCAAATGCCAAAAAGAATAACGAAACAGACAGAACGATGTAGCATTATGTCCCGGTTGGGCTATCTTATCAAAACAACATTGAAAGAGAATCGGTCAGTGTGCCGGTTCTCTTTTGCTTTGTCAGATGTACCGCGCGGGTAATTTCCCATCTGCGTAATCTCAAACGACACTTGAAGAATGAAAGGTTCCTCCACCTGTTGGGCGTTTAGTCCGATTTGCGCCAAATGTGGAGAGAGAACACAGACACGCAACCTCCGATTTTTTCAATATCTGCATTCATGATTTTTTGTGCGCAAGGTGTCGGCGGTATCTCTACCCTTCCCATGCCGCGCATTTTCCGGTTCTTGATTCTACACTTACAAAAAATCGCAAGCCGTGAGGAAATAGCAAAATCGCAGTCCACAGAATTTCACGAACCGGAGGAACCGGAACAGCCTTGCCGTTTCGATTTTATTTTTTTCAATGGAATTTCAAAAAATAAAATTGAAACCAAACAGAAACCACCTCGTCCATCCTGCGCCCTTGCGCACGATGAAACGACGCTGTTTCCGTTTGTCGGCTGCTCCGATTTCCCCGTTTGTAAAATTCTGCCATACAAGATATGGCAGAACTTCTGCCTATCTTGCCAAAAGGGGACTTGCTCCCCCTTCTGGACTTCCCCCGCAGCGTTCCGCTTCTTTTTTCTGATTGAAAGCTCAGAAAAAAGAATCCTCCGCTGCCCGGTGGGCTGTTCGCCCCCCGACGCTTCCGCGCTCTGGTCTATCGACCATGCGCTCTCGCTTCCCCCCTCATCGTCGCAGTTTGCAGCACATTCTGGTTATTTCATCAGGGCGTTTAGCACCTTTCCAATGGATTCGTGGTGATATTAATTTTCGCCCGGCCTCCTGTGAGTTCAGTTTTCATTCTTATATATCCACGTTCTTCTAAGATTTTCAGCGCGGGTTCGAGTTCTTTTACGGTCTTAACTTTCCCTTGAACCTTTTTTAATGTTTCGCTTTTACTTAATGTTTCAAAGTTCCTTATACGTTGCCAAACGTATTGTGCCTTCGCAATTACCGGGTCTTTTTGTCCTTCTCCATAGCACTTCTTTGCATGAAAAATGAGATTATCAACAATTTGAGCCGCGGCGTAGACATATTCTTCAGTAATTTTCCCTTCGGTTGGATCCTTCCGCTTAGACGCACATTCTGCGGCATATAATATTGCGGACACTCGGATAACTTGAGAACTAAGCTTAGCCGCCAGATTTGACATATTCTCTAACTCGTTTAATTGCATCCTCTCATACTTTGAAAACAACTTATCACAGGCTACTATTGCACTTTCTGATGCTTGTATTATTCCTTTATATGTTGCCATCATCGTAATCATATTGTCGTATGGTTGTTGCACTGAAATCGGGACAGAATACGGCATATGGTCACGATACCCGATGTGGCTCGCAGGATAGCAGAACAGAAATCGAGCAAGCAACCCACGTTCTTCCATCATTTCATTGTGCATAATGGAATTTAGCACAGGCGGCTGTATAGTTGTCGTGATTGCTAAACTGCTGTTTGCCACAGACGTAAATCCTCGCCCTACACGGTCAATGTTATATGTTTCCCCAGACCATGCAGACAGCAGCAACGACAGCGCGGCACTATCGCCTCCTTTAGTATAGCTGCGGGTTATAGAGGAAAAAACTCCGGATTCGCTGTCAATGACAGCCATTGCACCATTGTTCTTGTTCATTAAAATAGTCAGCACTTCTGGGCTGAAATCCTGCGTATAGTGGCGTTTTGAAAAACCACTCGAAATATCAGTTTCGTCATCTTCACGGTGTTTGGCCTCCTGAAGTTCCCGCAAAGGTTTTAGCAAATATTTCATGCAGGGAGTTTTACCTTCCCCGGATTTAGCAACCACTACTACATATAAACCGATATTGCTATCATATGTAAATCTAACTTTGCACTTTTGAACAGCGGCCGAGGCAATCCCAAGCGCGATTGCTGCCGGAAGGCTTTCGTCTACCTGCATGCACTCCGCTGTACTTTCAACCATTTGTTTCATGACTTCGGGCAAACATGCGGTTGGGAAAGCTGGGAGTACCACCTCATTAAAGCGAACCGGATTTTCCCAGCTCTCATCGTTTCCTGTTGGCGTGGTCAAGTTTGATTTGTTCAGTTCAATTATATCGCGTTGAAGTCCTGCGTGAATTTCGTCTTTGTACTGCTCAATACCATTGCTATCCATTGTTCAATCACCTTGCGCTTTCTAAAAATCTCTAATTCTTGTTCGTTCTCTTTGCTACTCAATGTTTCATACCACATCTCATAAATTTCTCTGTATTTCACTGCGCAGACTTCTTCCTCTGTAAATTCCTCAAGCTTTTTATGTCGGCAGACTATGTTGGAAACGCGAATGACCAAGCATAAATCGCGTAACATCTCATCACGCCATGAATTAAATGCGTCCTTCAGATTGATGATTTCACGACGATGAATGACCTTTTCACTCTCTGCTGCATTGGAAATTTCCAGCCCAAGATTGAAATCCGAATTGATCTGTTCGGTTGCCTCCAAAACCGTTTCATGAAACAAGAGCATGACATAATCAATACATGACCCGCTAACGCCACAACCAAAACAGTGAAAGCTTCCGTTTTCATATAGTTTTAAGCTTGGTGTATTCTCATCACCTCCTGCGTGAAAGGGGCATTTTATAAAACCGTTGTGGTTTGGAGTAAGACCGTTGTAAAGTTCGGCAGTCTGTGCTGCTGTGACGGTTTCACGAACCGTACTGAAAATGTCGTTGTTCAAATATCTCACCTCTTTTATATGCAATTATTTTGTAACCAGCATTATATGTTGACCGCTGTTTTCACATACAACATGCCTCAAATTTGAAAAATTTGCAAGGGGTTTTTCCGGAAAAATTTTGAAAATTCCAAATTTCGGCACTCTGCACAAATTTAGTCGATTTTTGTAGTGAGAAATTTAGATTTGGCAGTTTATAAAGCCTCTTGCATAGTGATTTGTCTCTTTTATCATATTTTTTCATTCTTGGCAAGGATAAAAGAAATCCTTTCCCATCAATGATTTTGGTGCTTTTACCCCTTTTATCCCTTTTATCCTCCTGTACTGTTGAACATATGATGCCACACATAAAACCAGTCGGCAGGAAATACCAGTCTTAGTAATTCCAAACAATGGTTACCAGTAAATTCACAACGCTGGTTTGTTATGTGCCAACAGCCAGCATAGCAAGTGTTCCATAAGTAAATATAGTAAATTCAAATCTATTATATGGCTTTTGCCACTTTTATCATGTTTTTTCATTTTCAACAAGGGTAAAAGAAATCCTTTCCCATCAATGCTTTTGGTACTTTTATCCCTTTTATCCTCCTATATTGTTGAACGTATGATATTACACATAAAACGGTAGCAGTAAATGATGCTTTTGGTAGATTCAACATTTTTCGCAACTGTATCTAATAGACAACGTCGTGCATCATATACAAACGTGAACAAGCCATTCATTAAGGGTTATATCAGCAAAATCTAAAAAAACAGGTGACTTGCACGGTTGCATTGCCTCTGAAAATTGAACCATGCACTGCTTTTCTGGAAAAGGCAGTCGGAATTTATGACCACGCTGCTTTTGATTTCCTATTCCGGTGCTGATAAAGCTATAAGACCACATTATTCACATTTATATTTGATTGTATTCTTACTTTATTAGCACTGCTATTGTTGCTAGATATATGTTTTAAGCTTAACTTGGTGATTATATTTTCAGATTTTCAGAGCAAGGCAGTTCTATCTAAGATGGTACTAGAATACAAGGCACTGCTTCCAATGGAAGTTGTTTTTTGGTATATTTGCA
>JAJBTP010000436.1 GCA_020860805.1 Tannerellaceae bacterium
AACCTGTGCCGAAATATATTTACAGAATAATATCGAATTGAAATGATATGTAGATTCGTTGAAAAGAATACCCTTTTTATGCTCCTTCCAACTAAACTTTGGAATAGTATAAAAAATAAATAAGTAGGATATAGAGTGAATTTCCATACCGATTTTCCCGAACTTTTTTAAAAGGTTCGCAAAGAGACATCTAAAAAGTAGTTGAAAAGCACCCAGAGTCCGCAGACAACGCAAAAGAACGCAGAAAGAAATATAAAAACAAAAATCTTTTCCGCGTTCCTCTGCGTCATCCGCGTCATCTGCGTCCTCTATAAATGCCACCCCGGTAATAAAAAAGATTATTATTATTTTTGTGTTCCGGACATTTCCGGAAAAACAGATTAACCAAAAACTTTTACCTCATATGAAAAAGAAATACAATCTCAACGAGCCGGAAAGTAGTAGAGTGGAAGAACCAATGACACCATAATCCGAACAGCTTCCGCGAGACAGAACTATCGGATTATCTGAAATCCAACAACATCACAGAGTTAGTAATATGTGGAATGATGACTCACAGGTGTGTGGATGCAACCGTAATAACAACAGAACAATATATCGCCCAATAAATAAAACAGTACATACAGATGAATAATTTGACAAACATCAATTAGTGTGTTCCTCCAGCACCTCCCGCAACATATTCATTGCATTGATAGCAGCCGGGAATCCGGCATAGACCGTCATAAGCAACATCATCTCCTTGATTTCCTCTTCCGTTATCCCCACATTCAATGTCCCTTTTATATGAAATTGTAATTGAGAGGGAGCATTTCCCAGAGTTGCCAGTGCCGACACAGTTGCCATCTGCCTGTATTTTCTGTCTAACCCCTCCCGGGAATAAATATCAGCAAAAGCATACTCCAGCGTAAACCGTACCAGTTCAGGAGAAAAATCACCGTATGCCTCCTCCAGTCGCCGGGCCTGTAACGTATCAAGATGCGAAAGGGCTTCCGCTCCTTTCCCGTAACGGTTACATGAACCACCTTCCCGGTTGGATACATCTCCCGTCACATCCCTTATACCTTTACTTCTGCGCTCGTCCACAACTTCCTTAAACGCATGCATCGCATTGATACTCCGGGGGAAACCTGTGTAGACAGACATTTGCAGAATAATTTCCTTCACTTCCTGCATCGAACACCCCGTATTAAGTGCCCCGTTCAGGTGTACTTTCAGTTGGGGAATAGCTCCCTGCGCAATAAGGGATGATACAGCTACCACCTCTTTGGATTTATTATCCAGAGCCGTTAGGCTGTACACATCTCCAAAAGAATATTCAATAATAAAACGCGCCAAATCCGGTGAAATACTTTCTAACCCATTTATTACCTGCTCACCCGCTTCTCCATCAATTTCCTGCAACTTACTCCACCCCCGGGTGTAACGTTCAGATTTTTCCATTTGTGCATACATGTTTATTGCCGCTAATAAAGCCGGCATGATTAATACCAACCACTTCATTTCTTATTCTTTTGCACAAAGGTAGAGGAGAAAAAGCCCCCGATTACAGGACTTTTATCCCTGTTTCCGGTACTTTTTCAGAAAATCAGACGGAGTAAGAGACGTTTTCTTTTTAAAAATACGGGAAAAATAAGAGCTATCCTCAAAACCCAACCGGAAAGCAATCTCATTCACATGCCAATTACTGTATAATAAAAGACGTTTCGCTTCCGTCAGTTTACAATCCAACAGGAATTGTTTAGCAGTAACTCCTGCATATTCTTTACAAAGCGTATTTAGTTCTTCAGAAGTCAACCGTAGCTGCCCCGCAATCAATAAACATGGGATTGCGTATAATTCTCTGAAATAAGTTGTTTAAAACGGATAATTGACGGATTGTTTTCGTAGCGTTGTACCGTATGCCGCACAGCAAACCTTTCGCAGAGTTGATACACATACCGGATATCAATACGAATATCCCGTTGCATCCCGAAACTCTCTATTAAATCAGGAAAAACAACAAAAAGCAACGCTTTCGTTCCACCACTTATATCAAGATATGGAAAGGTATCATTCAGCTCCAATTCTTCACCGCATGTACTATCAACAATCAGAATATACCCTTTGCAACTCTCCGAATACGCCCAGTTGTGAATTTGTTTCGGACTGACAAGAAACACCCTGTCCGGCTTAATCTCATACTCTTCAAAATCCACCACATACCACCCTGTTCCCTCCGTAAACCAAACCAACGAAAAGAAAGAATGACGGTGCGGCCACTCAATATCAGGGTCTTCCGTCCCCTCAAACGTCCCCGCATAATAAGGAATATACTCCGACGGCAATGCCAATATATCAGCAATAGAATATCCTTTTAGCATAATACAAAGATACCTGTTTTCACGGCACACCTTTTTGGCATATTCTATAATATTACAAATACCACAGCCTCCAGATAAAAACAAAGAGCCAGGTCACCACAATAATAGCGGTCTATAAACGTATTATTATCTGCTAAGACAGTAAGTTTCATATATCATTCCCTCATTTTCAGTTTCATTTCCGTATAACCCGGCTCTGTAAACCCTAACTTATCATACAATCTTTTGCCTGCTTCTGTTGCAGAAAGAGTCAGTACAGACAGATTCCGTTCTTTACTTTCCTTAATAATAGCCTCAATTACAGCCTGCCCATAACCTTTGCGCTGATGTTCCGGATAAGTATAAACATTCAAAACCGTTCCGGTAAGCCCATTCGGGAACGCAGGACTTGCCGGACGTTCATCAACAACAAGAAAACCACACGATACAATCTCACTTCCAATACAAACACCCAAAGCCACAAAATCATCCTGTCTTAAATGCTTTTCACAATAACATCTAAAATTACTTTCAAGAGAATACCTATCATCTTCCGGAATAGAAATCATCTCCGACAAAAAAGCAAACCGTAACAGAACTAATAAATCAATATCCTGAATTTTTATTATTTCCATATGTTCTTTAATCATTTATTTAACCTATCCAGATAATACTACTCTGTTTTTTTGTAAAAAAAATGAAACAGATTAAGGCATTGAATTATAGTATTTCCAGGCTTGTGCCTTTTTACGATTTCTTTTTTATCCCGTTCACTCTTCCAGAAAACATATCGTAGAGTATCCTCCAAAGAAAATTTATATTTTATACGCCCATTAAAACTCCCTCTCTTTTGACCATCTTTTACTTCGTCCAAAAAAAGATCCTCTATAGATCCTTTGATATATGCCGGTGCTCCCGGTATTTTATAATACTCCTCTTCCAATGATTTTGCAGGAGTATAAGCTCCGGAATCTATTTTAAGTTTATCTTCCTGAATTGCCTGCAAATATCTTATCACAACAGCCGGAGGCAAATTTAGTATATCCATGGGGGAATCAATCGTATCCGGTTTAATCACACTACTAAAATCTTTACTGATTGGTAAAACCGGAGGAGCGGATAAAAGTTTCGGCTGCATCTTCCCGGTTTCCAGTAAAGTACCGGAACGAATAGCCTTTTCGATTTCAGGTATAAGTTTTAGTTCTTTTTCGCCCGACAAAACTTCTTTTAGCCATACAGAATCTTTCTCTGTCCACTGTGCGGACAAAGACATTGAAAAACTATATAGCAACCAACTTAACAGTATTGCTTTTTTATTGTGCATATTGAACTTAAAATCAATTTGATTTGTAAAATGAACGACAAAAATTCCATAGGTACTGCCGATAAAAGTAATCAATAGATTCTCTTATTTTAAGAAGACTAATCTTTAGGTTAGTATTAAAAAGTATGAATATCCTTATATCATACTTTTAATGACTTTGAAAAGAATCTCTTATACGTTTTCATAACAAATAACTTTAATGAAACCTCTTTTTAAAAGTAGACCCAAATTCTACCC
>JAJBTP010000220.1:0-1265 GCA_020860805.1 Tannerellaceae bacterium
ATCCGTTTCTTTTTATCGTTATGTTTGTAAGGAGAGAATATTTAAACTAAAAACGATACTGATATGAAAAAGAAATGGATTTGTACCATCTGTGGATATGTACATGAAGGAGAGACACCACCCGAAAGTTGTCCGGTCTGTAAACAACCAGCCGCAAAGTTTGAACCTTATGAAATAACAGAAGAACTTAAGCCGGATTTGGATACTGTTTGTGCTTTACTTTCGGCAAACAATGTTTCCACATTTATAAAAGAATTTATATTGCAACTACCGGAAGGAGAAATGTTTAATTTTAAGCCGGGTAGTTTTGTGCATATACATATTCCGGTCTTTACTGTTCGATATGCCGATATAGATGTAGATGACCGTTTTGGTCCGGAGTGGGATAAATACCGGCTCTGGGATTTATCCTGTCACAATGAGATAGAAACTATCCGTACTTATTCCATGGCCAATTATCCGGCCGAAGGAAATAGGATTAAACTCAATGTCCGTATTGCAACTCCTCCTATAGATAGAACCACCGGAACATGGCAGGCGGGAATCCTTCCGGGTATAGGTTCTTCCTGGCTTTTTTCTTTGAAACCAGGTGCTAAAGTCAGACTAACAGGACCTTACGGTAATTTTCATATAAAAGAAACTAACGATGAAATGGTGTATATTGGAGGAGGTTCGGGGATGGCACCCCTTCGTTCTCAATTGCTGCATCTTTTCGAAACTTTGAAAACTACCCATCGTAAAATATCGTATTGGTATGGAGCCCGTTCTAAAAATGAAATTTTCTATGAAGAAGAGTTCCGTCGTATAGAAAAAGAATTTCCTAATTTTAAATTCATATAGCCTTATCAGAGCCACATCCGGAAGATAACTGGACAGGTTATACCGGCTTTATCCATCAGGTTTTGTTTGATAATTATCTTCAAAATCATCCGGACCCTCATAAAGTTAAATATTACATGTGTGGGTCGGTACCTATGGCTAATGCAGTACGCAATCTACTGAATAAAATAGGAGTACCGGAGAAGCAATTATTATCGGATAGCTTTTGATAAGTACTATCTGTTTTCCCAGACAACAAAGTTGGAAGATCCTTCTGTAACGTTTGATGTTCCTACTATTCAAAAGTTGTCTGGCCGTATATCGCATTTTATTTTCACCGGAGTGGGGGGCCGAGTGCACCCCCGGGGGGGGGGGGGGGGTGACCCCGGGGGGCCGCCGCGCCCCCCGCGGGGAGATGAGTTTTTTTTGGTGGGGGGGTTATAGGG
>JAJBTP010000220.1:1275-3885 GCA_020860805.1 Tannerellaceae bacterium
TTATCGCATTTTATTATCACCGGTGTGGGCCAGCTGTTCCACACGGGTGGTTCAGGTGTCTTACCCGGATAAAACAGCTGACCCACCCGGGTGAAAATGAAGTTTTATGCATGGAGCGTTAAGATGCTATACTTGAGAAACTAAAGTGGGAGGTAAGGAAATTTATTATTTTCTCTATGACTTGTCCGGTGAAGGGTTGACTTCTCCCTTCACACTTTTATGTTTTGATATTTAGAAGATTACAACGGTTTGTGAAGGGTGAAAGGAAAAATCAGCTTTTTACCTGGTGATAAGTAGGAATTTCCCGGAGGAAACTCCAGGTTTGGGTTTCGTAATTAATCCGGAAGCAATAATGGGAGAGTCCATTGCTAACAATCAGATAGGGTACTTTTAAAACCATGTTGTAACGTACAATCTGATCAAAAACTGTTTGGGTAATGGGAACGGACGGAGCTTTGTATTCAACAATGACTAAAGGTGACAAATAAGTATCATACACTACTGTATCACATCTTTTGGAAGTTCCGTTTAATTTGATAGTAATTTCATTGGCAATTAATTCCTGTGGATATCCTTTTTCCGAAAGCAGATAGGCTACAAAATGTTGGCGTACCCATTCCTCCGGTGTCAAAGCTACATACCGTTTTCGTACCTGATCAAAGATCTGGTGTTTTTTTATTCTTTTCAATGACTTTAACTTTACAGGGAGGAAGGTTTAACGGGAGCATTTGTTATATTTGCATTATTATCGCAAAGGTAGTGATTTATGAAAACAAAACAAGAAATCGTAGAGGATTGGTTGCCCCGTTATACGGACCGCAAACTGGAAGAATTCCCCAAATATATTTTACTGACAAATTTCACCCGGTATGTAGAAATTTTTGCAGATTATTTTAATGTTCCTATCCGGGGATTAAAGAGTTCTATGCCGAATGCTGCTACTGAGGAAATGATGATTATCAATTTTGGCATGGGCAGTGCAAATGCAGCCACAGTGATGGACCTTCTTTCAGCCATCCAGCCTAAATCTGTTATTTTTCTCGGAAAATGTGGAGGCTTGAAAAAAGCGAATCAGTTAGGTGATTATCTTTTACCGATTGCTGCTATTCGTGGAGAGGGAACATCCAACGAATATCTGCCTCCGGAAGTTCCTTCCTTACCTGCATTTTCTATGTTGCGCGCCATTTCATCTGCTATCCGGGATATGAAGCACGATTATTGGACCGGAACGGTATATACTACGAATCGCCGGGTGTGGGAATTTGATAAAGATTTTAAAAGTTACCTGGTACGTACACATGCTACCGGGATTGATATGGAGACCGCTACTTTATTGACAGCGGGTTTCGCCAATAAGATTCCGACAGGGGCATTGCTTCTTATTTCTGATAAACCGCTTGAAGAAGACGGAGTTAAGACAGAAGAGAGTGACCGGTATGTAACGCAGAAATTTGTTGATGAACACGTTGTTTTAGGAATAAAAGCCCTGGAGCAGATTATTGACGGAAAGAAAACTATCCGTCATATCCGGTTCAGTTGGTAAAATTAAAAACAGTAACCAACTACTTTTCATAAAAATGGCCAAAAAAGAAGATATTAGTTTTGAGGCAATATGCCGGGATATAAAAAAACGCAATTTTGCTCCTGTTTATATTTTAATGGGAGAAGAACCTTATTTTATAGACCGGATTACAAACCTTTTAATGGATTCTGTTTTAAATGAAACAGAGAAAGATTTTAACCAGATTATTTTATATGGTGCGGATACGGATGCTGCACAGATATTGAATGCAGCCAGAAGGTTTCCGATGATGGCTGAATATCAGTTAGTCGTAGTAAGGGAGGCGCAACAAATACGGAATATTGATCAGTTATCACATTATGTAAAGAATCCTTTGCAATCGACCATACTGGTTATTAATTATAAATATAAAACGCTTGACAGACGAAAAGCGTTAGCTGCGGCTGCTGAAAAAAACGGGATTGTTTTTGAATCGAAGAAGGTACCGGATTACAAAATGGCGGGGTTTGTTACTTCTATGCTACAGGAACGCTCTGTGACCATTGAACCAAAAGCTGTTCAAATGCTCTCTGATTTCCTTGGAAACGATTTAAACCGTTTGGTTAAGGAATTGGATAAGCTGATTATTTTACTGCCGGAAAATGGCTTAAAACGAATCACCCCGGATTTAGTAGAAGAAAATATTGGTATCAGTAAAGAATACAATAATTATGAGTTGATAAAAGCATTGGTTTTAAAAGATGTTTTAAAATCAAACCGGATTATCCAGTACTTTGAGAAGAATCCGAAAAATAATCCTATACAGGCAACACTTCCTGTAATTTTTAACTATTTCTCAAACCTATTGATTGCATTCTATTCAAAAGACCGGAGCGAAAACGGATTAATGACTGCATTGGGCTTCCGGAGTCCTTACCAGGTAAAAGATTATTTAGCCGGATTACGAAATTTTTCTGCTATGAAAGTTTTTACTCTTATCAGTGAAATCCGTCAGACGGACGCCCGGGCAAAAGGAGTGGAGAACAGTTCGGTTTCTGATGCTGAACTTTTAAAAGAACTTGTTTATAAAATTCTTCATTGATTTAATT
>JAJBTP010000466.1 GCA_020860805.1 Tannerellaceae bacterium
TTTCCATCCTGAATGAGATTGAAGATGATTTACAAACCATCCGGGAAGCTGAAAATTATGTAACTATCAATCAGGGAGATATAGAGCAAAATAGTAGCAAGCGGGAACTAATCCGCCAGAATATGCTACTGGTTAAAGAGACTTTGCAAAAGAATAAAGAAAAAATAAACGATTTGGAAGCCCGGTTAAATAAAAGTAATATTCAATCCGGTTCACTACGTAAAACGATTGAAAGGCTGACCTCGGAATTGGAAGCCCGGTCTGCAACTATTGCCACTTTACAGACTGAATTAGCAAAAAAAGATTCTCAAATTCGTGATATGGGAGAGATGATGAGTGGAATGAATGAAGAAATTGAGAATCTGGCACTTACCAATCAGGCCCAAACAGAAGCATTACGTAAACAGGACAAGGAAATCAATACAGGGTATTATTGTTTTGGAACTTCCAAAGAACTTAAGGATCAAAAAATCATCAGTAAAGGTGGTTTATTCGATAAGTCACAGGTTTTACAGGATAGTTTTAATAAAGATTATTTTATTTCTGTGGATATTCGGGAACTAAAAGAAGTACCTCTCTTTGCCCGGAAAGCAAAATTATTATCGAATCATCCGGATGGTTCCTACGAATTAATTGCAGATGCTGAAAAGAATCTGACTCTTTTTATTCATAACTACAATCAATTCTGGAGTATGAGTAAATATCTGGTGATTGAAGTGGGATTATGATGTATAAAAATCTGTTCATCGATCTGGATGATACCCTTTGGGATACTAATTCCAATAATAAAGAATGCCTCGAAGAGATCTATAAAGCCTATCACTTTGATAGATATTATGTTTCCTTCGAGGCATTTTATTCTATATACATGCCGCATAATTTAAAGCTATGGGAGCAATACAGGAATCAGAAGATAGATAAACAAACATTGATTTTAGAACGTTTCCGGTACGTAACACGTCCGTTAGGAATAGAAGATAAAGAATCAGTTCTGAAAATAAATAATGATTTCCTGCATCGTACTTCTACTAAAACCCGTTTAATCCCTGGTGCAGTAGAATTATTAGAATATCTTCGTCCATCCTACCGTCTATTTATTTTATCAAATGGATTCCGGGAGGTTCAATATCAGAAACTTAAAAATTCAGGTTTATTGCCTTATATTGAATAGATGATATTATCTGAAGATGCCGGCATTCAAAACCATCACAAAAAGATATTTGATTTTGCTCTCAAAGCAACCAATTCCCGCCGACGTGAAACATTGATGATAGGCGATAGCTGGGAGGCTGATATAGTAGGGGCATATAACTCAAAAATCGGACAAATGTGGTTAAATCCGGGTAAATTAGAGGTAAAAGGGTTTACTCCTACTTTTATGGTAGAAAGTTTATCACAGATAAAAAACTTTTTATAAAACCTCCCTCATTGGATGCAAATAAGGAAGGTTTTATAGTATAGTTACTACCTGAAATTAGAATTCGGAAGTAAAATGGAATTTAATATCCGGAAAGTCCTGTTGAGCCATCGTTAACACATACCCGGAATCTGCCAGATATACATCCCTTCCTTCTTTATCTATAGCCATATACTGGGCTTTCCTCTTTTTGAAATTATCCAACATGACCTTATTATCACTTTCAATCCAACAAGCTTTATAAAGACTCACAGGCTCCCATTTACACTGAGCACCATATTCATGTAATAAACGGTATTGAATGACCTCAAACTGAAGCTGTCCCACAGTACCTATAATTTTGCGTCCATTAAACTGGTTAACAAATAATTGGGCAACCCCTTCATCCATTAATTGTTCGATTCCTTTATTTAACTGTTTTGCCTTTAATGGGTCCGCATTTTCAATATACTTAAACATCTCAGGGAAAAACTGGGCAATCCTTTGAAATGAAGTTCTTCTCCTGCAGTCAGGGTATCACCGATTTTGAAATTTCCGGTATCAGGTAATCCGATAATATCACCGGCAAAAGCTTCGTCTACAGTTTCTTTCTTTTGCGCCATAAAAGCAGTCGGACTACTGAAACGCATCATTTTATTGAAACGTACATGCTTATAGTTAGCATTACGTTCAAAACGACCGGAACAGATTTTCACAAAAGCAATACAACTACGATGATTAAGATCCATATTCGCATGAATTTTGAATATAAATCCTGTAAAATTATTCTCTTCCGGATCGACAACCCGTTCAATAGCCTGTACCGGCCGGGGAGACGGAGCAATCTGTATGAAACAATCCAACAATTCTTTTACTCCAAAGTTATTCAACGCCGAACCGAAAAATACAGGAGCAATATCTCCTTTCAGATAAGTTTCAACATCAAACTCCGGATAAACACCTTCTATCAGTTCAATATCTTCCCGTAATTTCTGTGCCAGTGATGGATTGATATAGTTCTCCAGTTCAGGGCTCTGAATATCTTTGAATTCGACACTTTCTGTAACCAATTGCTTACTGGGCGTATAGAGGTCAAGTTTTTCTTCATAGATATTATATACACCTTTAAATTTTTGTCCCATATCAATGGGCCAACTTAAAGGACGTATTTTATCTGAAGTTCTTCTTCAATTTCATCCAGTAAATCAAAAGGGTCTTTACCATCACGGTCCATTTTATTTACAAATACAATCACAGGTGTTTTCCGCATCCGGCAAACTTCCATTAGCTTACGGGTCTGCGCTTCAACTCCTTTGGCTATATCAACCACAATAATAACACTATCCACAGCTGTTAAAGTACGGAAAGTATCTTCAGCGAAGTCCTGGTGGCCGGGTGTATCCAGAATATTTATCTTATGATCTGAGCAATCAAAAGCCATTACGGAAGTGGCAACCGAAATTCCACGTTGTTTTTCAATCTCCATCCAGTCCGAAGTAGCAGTCTTTTTTATTTTATTGGATTTCACAGCTCCTGCCACATGAATAGCTCCCCCAAACAGTAAAAGTTTTTCTGTTAAAGTAGTTTTTCCGGCATCCGGATGACTTACAATAGCGAAAGTTCTTCGCTTATTTATCTCCTCACGATATTGGCTCATTGCAAATTAATCAGTTTATTGTAACAGGTATAAAGACTTTCTTCCCAATGTGGTATAGTCAGTCCATAATCCAGTTTTATTTTTGTTTTATTTAATACACTATAATGTGGTCTGGCTGCCCGCGTCGGATATTCACGTGTCTGGATAGGCTTCACTTCGCAATTTAAACCGCCAATCTTCATAATCCGGACAGCAAAATCATACCAACTACAAACACCTTCATTGGAAAAATGATAGATTCCCGGTTTAAAGTTGTCTTTTTCAGCTGCAATAATCATTTCCATTAATGCCATAGCTAAATCACCTGCATACGTTGGAGTTCCTACCTGATCAAAAATAACGCCTAACTCTTCTTTTTCTTTCCCCAGACGGAGCATGGTTTTCAAAAAATTAGTACCATATTCTGAATAGAGCCAGGAAGTACGAACGATAGCAGAGGACGGACAAATAGCCTGAAGTATATTTTCTCCCGCCAGTTTCGTATAGCCATATACAGATACCGGACAGGTGGCAGCTGTCTCTTCATAAGGACTATAAGAAGTGCCATCAAAAACATAATCCGTAGATATATGGATTATTTTAGTATGATTCTCCTGGGCTGCTTCTGCCAGATTACAAACTGCATCACGATTAATCAGCATAGCGAGAGCTTCCTCATCTTCTGCTTTGTCTACCGCTGTATAGGCAGCACAATTGATAATATAATCGACTTTATTACTTACTATATACTGTTTAACAGTTTCTTTATTACAAATATCCAGCGTATCTATATCTGTAAAAAGATAATTAAACTTAGGATAATCCTTTGCTATTACCTGTAAAC
>JAJBTP010000623.1 GCA_020860805.1 Tannerellaceae bacterium
TTGAATCCATATTGTGAGTTATAAAATTAATACGTAGTATAATATTGATAATCATCTACATTCTGATTACCCAATACCCCGAATGAACCACGCAGTTTCATGTCGCCTATGCGGTCTTTCCAGTTTGCCATAAAGGCTTCTTCTGATAATCTCCAGCCTAAAGAGACTGAAGGGAAGAAACCCCAGCGGTTTTCCGAAGGAAATTTGGAAGAAGCATCGTAACGGGCACTTACTTCTGCATAATATTTATCCATGTAGGAGTAATTAACACGTCCTAACCAGGAATAGATACTTCTTTCGGTTGTACCACCCGGTGTATTATAACTATCTTCTTTGATGATTGTATCATCTGTAGGAATATACAGGATAGGGTCTACAAATTGTTTTTTAATTTCATTCCGTTCCTGACGGTAGGATTCATTTTCGAAACCGGCCAGAGCACTGATCGTATGTTTATTATTGAAGGTGCGGTCATAGGTCAACATAAACTGGCTGTTTAACCAGGTAACTTTTCCGTTATAATCTTCAATATGATAATCTTTGGAACTACCGGTATTTACAATGGTATTCTGTTTTTTATAGTCATATACCGGCCAGTAAGAACGTTGGATTAAACGGTGTTCAGGACGCAGGTCATATCCGAGCATGGCTTTTGCTTTCAACCCTTTATAGATATCAAATTCTGCGTTGATAATAGCTTGCAGATGGTCGTTGTCTGTTTTGGTTACCCCTCCGTGTTCCAGTTCTGCCAGTGGGTTTCCGCCGGTTAATACATCATTATTATAATATTTACCTTCCGCGTCCTTCAGAATATAAGTATTGTATACCGGCAGACGGGTGGAGTTGGCAATAAGGAAGCCTGTATCACCCTGGAAGGCACGACCTTCGCTTCGGTCATACGCCATAATGGTACTTAATTTCAGGCGACCGTATTCCATATTCAGGTTGGTACGGAAATTATATCTTTTAATTCCATAATCTCCTTTGAAGTTACTTTCCTGGTCAAAATATCCGAATGAAACCATATAGGAGGTATTTTTACCACCACCCTGTACATTCAGGTTATAATTTTGTTGCAAAGCATTCTTCATAATACCTTTCAGGAACCATTCGCTATCTCCTTTTGCAAATTCCTGTATTTCCTGTGAAGAGTAGATAGGATCTAATCCTGAGTTGATATAGGCATTATTCCGGAGTAAAGCATTCTGATACCCTTTTAGTGGTTTTAAAAGGATATCCGGATTCTGGCTTCCTAAAGAAGCATTGAAACTTACTACCGGTTTCATATCATTTCTACCCCGTTTGGTGTTCAGAAGAATTACCCCATTGGCCGAACGTGACCCGTAAATAGCTGCACTACCTGCATCTTTCAGGACAGTTACACTTTCAATATCATTCGGATTTAATAATCCCATACGGTCTGCATCCGCCACCATACCATCAATAACGATTAAGGGTGAATTGTCATTAATAGTACTGATACCACGAATATTGATATTCATAGTATTATCATTCGGGTTCATGCTACGCTGTTGAATGGTAAGGTTCGCAGAAGCTCCCTGTAAGGCCTGGGTTACATTGGCAACCGGACGGTCTTTCAGAACTTTTGGGCTAATCTGGTCTACAGAACCTACTACACTTTTGCGGGTAGTGGTACCGTAACCGATAACGATTACTTCTTCAATCATTTGGGTATTTTCTTTCAAGGTAATGTGATAGCTGGTTCTGCCGTCTACTTTGAAAGATTCTGTTACATATCCGATATAGGAGATGTTGATAGTTGCATTATCAGGAACACCTGACAATGTAAATTTACCGTCTATATCCGTGATACTACCATTGGTTGTACCTGCTACTGATACAGAGGCTCCGATGACAGCTTCACCTGTTTCATCCACTACAATACCGGTAATGGTCTTGTCCATCTGGCGGGCAGATGTAGCCGATATCTCAATGGATTCAGCTTGTGCCGCATTCAATAGCAGACAGGAACATGCTGCCACGATGAGGCACCTGTGCACCCATTCGTGGTCTGTCCGCAGACAAAAGATTCTCATAATCATTTTTTTGTCATTGTTTTTTTAATTAACTGATACATGTTATCGTTTACACGTTAGTTTAAATAAGATTATTCCCTCAGTCAAGTTTATACGAGCAAAGCGACTGCTTTAAAGCAGTCGCTCCCTTCCCAGGGAAGGGAGCGAAATTAATCTTATTGAATGTTACACCTTATTGGTAAAATAAGGTGTTTGTTACGAAATAAATACGGCCGGATAGCCTTGCGGTTGAAATGGTTTTTCAGGAACTGTTTTTAGTCATAATCATTCAATTTAAGTTTAACAGGAACTATAAGTTTACATTGGTCGGAAATATCATTGGAAAAAGTGCAGGAATACGTTCCCTCCCGGAGAGGGAACTGTATTATCCTGACTATTTATAAACTATTGAGTAGGTCAACTTTGCCTTCGTTCACCAGTTTGAGGATTAATTCTCCAAACAAGGTGTTTTGCCATGCAAACCATTCACGTGTGAAGTTTGCCGGGTCATTTTTGTGGAATGATTCATGCATAAAGCCTGTATCCGCATCGGTATTGATTAGCATTTTTACGCATTCTTTGATTTCTTCATCATTCTGGCTGGTAAATGCTTTCATCATGATACTCATTGGCCAAACCATGTCGTATCCGATGTGTGGTCCACCGATACCTTCACCGGCTGTACCCCGGAAGAAATAAGGATTATCTTCACTCCATACATACTTGCGGGTATTCTGGTAAATAGGGTCATTTACATCCATATCCCCTAAATAAGGCATAGCTAATAAGCTGGGAACGTTTGCATCATCCATCAGGAAATGATTACCGAAACCATCAACTTCGAATGCATAAATCGGACCGTATGTAGGATGCGGATAAACTGCATATTCTTTTAAGGCTGTTTCAACTTCCTGTGCCAGGTCAGTACATTCTTTTGCCAGGTCGTTTTTACCATTTACTGTTTCCAGAATTTCAGCAGCTTTACGCAGTGAAGTTGCAGCAAAGAAGTTAGATGGAACAAGGAATTGTAAGGTGGTGGCATCATCGGAAGGACGGAAAGAGGATACAATTAATCCAACCGGTTTAACAGGAGCTCCTAAACCGTCGTTGTTTAATGTGTCCAAAGCACGGGGAGTCGTACGTTGGAAAGAATAAGGGCCTACACCATCTTTACGTTGTTGTTCTTTGAATGTTTTTAATACTAACTGGATAGCCTCAAGCCATTCTTCTTCGAAAATACTGGTATCACCTGTTGTTTTCCAGTAATGGTAAGCCAGGCGGATAGGGTAACAAAGTGAATCAATTTCCCATTTACGTTCGTGTAATTCAGGAATCATATCAGTAAAGTCGCTCATCCATTCTCCCCCTACAGGGCCATCGTTGAAGGCGTTTGCATACGGGTCAATAGTTATACAGATGAACTGGCGGTTAATAACACCTGCCAGCATTTTTTTCAGTTCCGGGTCACGGTTGGCTAATTGTACATAGGGCCAAACCTGTGCGCCTGAATCTCTCAGCCACATAGCATGAATATCACCGGTATAAACAAACGTATCCGGTTTACCATTGGTAGTACGGTAATGAACAGTTGTTTCCAGTGTATTAGGGAAACAGTTACTGAACATCCAGCCTAACTTTTCATTTTTTAATAATTTTTGTACCCGTACGATTTCTTCCTCTACAGCCTGTGAGGTAAAAAGTCTTTTATCCTGTGGAGGACGTTGACATACAAACTTTTTATTCACGGTTGATTCGATTTGTGTATTATCAGCCGGAAAACAGAAGTCTGCGGCAACCATCTTTTCACCACCGAGAAACGCTGTTAATAAAAGGGGAT
>JAJBTP010000069.1 GCA_020860805.1 Tannerellaceae bacterium
TCCGCAAAACGTTTGTTTTCTCATAAAAAAGGCTATGCGAAGTATATATATAATTATTTTACTCAATCTCTTACCGTACAGTACTCTGTCTGCACAAGGGGTAGACAGAGATTCTATATGGATACAGGATATCATTTCCAACGGGGGAGAATATCAATTAAGGCCAGAAGTTATAGAAGCTATCCGGAACGGTACTTTACTGAATATAGGTGCACCTGTTTCAGAACCACGATTATCCTCTTCCGGACTCCCGGTGAGTAAAGATTTTGATATCATAGGTGCCCGTGACAATATGTTTGATGGTTTACATATCCTTCATTTGCCCTCTTATGGAGGCATGTTATATCAATATGAACCGGATTCATTGCTGATAATACATTCAGCCCTCCTACAGGATGAAGAGAATATTCTGGTAAGAGAATATTTCCGGATACCCCATACATCCATAGAAATTACAGCACCGGGAGCAGATTTACTTTTGCCCGACCCTGAAGTTATACGTGGAGAATGGTATGGAAATCTGCGCGCACGTACCTTTATCACTGTGGATGCAGAAGAAGGATTAGAAGAAATATTTGATCCCGTGGAACGAAACAAAGTCAGAAACCGGAAAAACGCCAACGCCTGGAAATACTACAACATGCAGGAAATGGATGAATAACGAAAGCCACATTTCCTTAAACCAGCTAACAATACTACTATTTAACACTTCTTATCAAAAAAGTATAAGTATTTGGTAAAATAAGCTAGTGACGGACAGGCAGGAATCCGTATTTTTGAATAAAATTTAAGGGAGCCAACCTTACGAAAGAATTGACTATCTTTACACACCGGAAGGTAACACTCCATTAAACAGACAAAACAAATAAGTAAGCATTATAAACAAAAAAACAAACCATGAATTTGAAGACGCTGGTAAAATTAACAATTTTAGTTATGATCTCACTAATGACGCTTCCTGTTTCTGCCGGAAATGTACTCCAGCAGGAGATAAAGGAAGGCTGGACTTTTAAACAGGTTCGCGGCAATAACTGGTATCCGGCCCGTGTACCGGGAGTAGTCCATATGGACCTGATGGCGAACGACATTATCGCCGATCCCTTCTACCGCTTAAACGAACGCGGAGTACAATGGGTTGATAAAGAAGACTGGGAATACAAAACAACTTTAACAGTTTCGCCCGAACTGTTTCGTAAACAACACATTGAGCTTTACTTCAAAGGACTTGATACCTATGCAGATATCTACCTCAACGAAGAACTTCTACTGGAAGCAAATAATATGCACCGCGAATGGCGCGTAGATGTAAAGCAATTTGTAAAAGAAGGAGCCAATGAATTACGCATCTACTTCCATTCCCCCATCAAAGTTGATATGCCTAAGTTTGATGCTTTGCCTTATCGTAATGAAGCAGGGAACGACCAGTCTGCCAACGGTGGAATATTCGACAAACAGGTGAGTGTGTTTGCCCGTAAAGCCGGTTACCATTATGGCTGGGACTGGGGTCCCCGTTTAGTAACCAGTGGAATCTGGCGTCCGGCCTACATTGTAGGTTGGGATGATGCCCGTATTGATAATGTACATTATATACAGGAAAGTGTCAATGCCAGCCGTGCCAAAATTAAAGCCCGTGTAACCGTATTAGCAGACCGGGACGGTGAAGCAACTATACAGATTAAAGCAGACGGTATAAAAAACATCTGGAACAAAAAAACAACTGTTAAAGCCGGAAAGAATGTAATCGAGACAGACCTGGTCATCAACAATCCGAAACTATGGTGGACCAACGGATTAGGAGAAGCACACCTATACCCTTTCACCACAACCCTTTCGATGAATGGAAAAGAAGCTGACAGCAAAACAGAAAAATTAGGTATCCGCGAAATAAAAGTAATCCGCGATAAAGATGCGGCCGGAACAACCTTTTATTTCCGTCTGAATGGAGTCAATGTATTTGCCAAAGGAGCCAACTATATTCCACAGGATAACTTCCTGCCCCGCCTGACCTACGAGAATTATCACAAAACCATCATGGATGCAGTAGATGCGAATATGAACATGCTCCGTATCTGGGGAGGCGGTATTTATGAAGATGAAATGTTCTACGACTTATGTGACGAATTAGGAATTCTGGTATGGCAGGACTTTATGTTTGCCTGTAGTACCTACCCGATGAATCCGGATATGCTGGAAAATATCCGGCAGGAAGCAATTGACAACGTCGTACGCTTACGCAACCGTCCATCCATTGCTATCTGGTGTGGTAATAACGAAAACCATACCGCCTGGTTCAACTGGGGATGGATGCGCAAATTCAAAGAACAGGGAGTATTCGACGAAATGTGGAAAGATTATAAAGACCTCTTCTTTGGCGTACTTGCCGACGTAGTAGAAGAATACGATCCGATGGCCTTCTACTGGCCTTCTTCTCCTTTCGGAGGCGACCCGGATGCCAAATGTGAATCCGGAACTCCTAACTGGAATCCGGACGGAGATGCTCACTACTGGGGGGTATGGCATGCGAAAGATTCTATTGCGAACTATAATATTATACGTGCCCGTTTCTTCTCTGAATACGGTTTCCAGTCATTCCCTGAATATCAATCGGTATTACAATATGCTCCGGAAGCCCGTGACCATGATATCTTCTCCGAAGTAATGATGGCACACCAACGGGGAGGTAGCCATGCAAACGGTTTAATCGAATGGTATCTGTTAAATGAATACCGTAAACCCAAAGATTTCCCGAACTTCCTTTATATGTGTCAACTTTTACAGGGAGATGCCATCAAAACAGCCATCGAAGCCCACAGACGGGATATGCCTTACTGTATGGGTACCCTGTTCTGGCAACATAATGACTGCTGGCCGGTAGCTTCCTGGTCAAGCCGTGACTACTACGGACGCTGGAAAGCACAACATTACTTTACAAAGAAAGCTTTTGAAGACATTCTGGTATCCTCGCTTGCCGACGATAATAAAGTGGATATCTATATCGTATCCGACCGTTTAAAATCAACCCGTGGTACACTGGAAATATGTGCAATGGATCTGAATGGTACCATTCTGTATCAAAAGACAAAATCAGTAACTGTTCCGGCCAATACCAGCAAAATCCAGTATACAGAATCACTGGATAAAATTCTGGCAGGTAAAAAGCGCAATGAAGTAGTGATTCATACCCGTTTCACAGACGGACAGAAAAAAGAATACAGAAACAACTATTTCCTGGCACGTTATAAAGACATTGACTTCCCGAAAGCCACCATCCGTACCTCTTCTGTTCCGGCGACAGATGGATACATGGTAACGGTGGAAAGCGATGTATACGCCCGTGGCGTATTCCTGAGTATAGAAGGGATTGACAATTTCTTCTCAGATAATTATTTTGACCTTCTGCCGGGTGAAGCTGTCACGATCCATGTAAAAACTTCACTGGATAAAACAGCGTTTGACAAACAACTCAAGACCGAAAGTATTGCGGACGCTTACTAAAACAGGAAAGCTATAATATAAAAAATTTTTTAGTATTGTTGTGATTTCTACACGATTCTCCCTTTTTCATTCCATTTTGTTGCACGAAAAAAACATTAATATTACATTTGCAGAAGTCAAGAGAGAGTTTATATTTTTACTAAATATAATGACGTTTAACTGGTTTCAAGTGCAACACAAATAGTCGAAAAAATTGTACACACTCTTGAGAACAGATTAGGCGTCCTCCGTGTTATAGCGGGGGGCGTTTCCTGTTTGAGTGTTAAAGGGCTTCGACTCCCTGTGTTGCCAAACGGGATAATGCCTTTCCGCTTTCATTTACGAAACGTCAGGCTCCACCCCGGTAAGTGTAATATAAGGTCAGTATAGATA
>JAJBTP010000044.1 GCA_020860805.1 Tannerellaceae bacterium
ACCCTCTTCTTTGTATGCTGGTGGGCAAAGCTTGTTACTATAAATAGTTATCGGAAAATTTGTGACCAAGTATATATTTCTTTATTTTTGAAAAAATAATCCGTTTTATACTATGCGTACACAAAAGTTTAACCACATGAAAGGTGGAAAAATAATAGGGCTGGTTTTCTTTTCTTTGTCTATTATTTTGATTGTTGCAGTATTTTTACTTTTTATAGAGATGAGTGTGGGAATTATAGCGGCTATTTCGCTCTTTATTTCTGTTGGAGTCCTTCTTTTTACGACTTATACATTTTATAAACCGTCTTTTACCGAGGTTATATTTTCGGATAGTGGTATTATTAGTAAAACTCATTTTGAGAAGGAAAACATCCCGATGAATGAGATAAAAGGGATTTGGTACTATAAAGATACAATGGATGAGGAATATGATATAGTACCCTATTCTGAAGGAGATGATCTGAAAGGGTGTATGGTTATTATAGGAGATATTGAATGTTTTACTGACCTTGATTATGCAAGCATGAGTGGAATAAATATGTTATGTAGTACTTTTAAGAAGGGATATACAGCTTTATATTACAGGAAAGAGTTGGATGAGGTATTGAAATATTACCATCGTAAAATACAGAACAAATCCTAAGATTCTACATACGTGTCCGATAAAAAGAAATTACTGGGGTTTTTTATGGAAGAATAAGAGGCAAACTCCGCTTACTTTCAGAATAATAGCAGTATAAAACAGAATGTTGCGCAATAAAGGAAGTGGATATAAGTATTTGAATAGAAGGGAAATCAGAATTAGTATTACTCCTGTCAGAATAAGGTAGAGTTCCCGGGACATTTTAAAATCCGGCGCAGTAAATAGCTGTAATAAAAAGAGACTTTTCATACAAATACCGGCTCCCATGAGTACAATCCCCATGGTTTGTGAAAGTCCTGACAGGAAAACGATTCCTGATGATGCCAGGAAAAATAATCCGCTGAAAAGAAATATTTTTTTTCGGTCTCTCCCCTTAGTCGTAGCTTTAATCTTGTTTAAAGTCATAAATTAATAAATATATATATATATAACAAATGTATATTTTTTATGCCGGTTTCTATCTTTAAAATAAACTTATTTTTTTACAGGCGGGTAATCAAGTGTATAATGTAAGCCACGGCTCTCTTTCCGTTCTATAGCCTGGCGCATAATCAGGTAGCCGACATTCACCATGTTACGTAATTCGCATATGTCTTTAGAGGCAATGGAACGTTTAAATAAATCCTCTGTCTCTTCATAAATAATATCCAGCCGATCCCAGGCCCTTTTCAGACGAAGGTCAGAGCGAACAATACCTACATAGGTACTCATAATCTGACCTACTTCTTTCACACTTTGAGTAATTAAAACCATCTCTTCCTGTGATTGAGTCCCTTCATCATTCCATACCGGGATATTTTCTTGGTATTCCAGTTGGTCTACTATATCTACACTATGTTTAGCGGCTGCATCTGCATATACTACGGCTTCTATCAGCGAATTCGATGCCAATCGATTGCCGCCATGCAACCCGGTACAGGAACATTCTCCAACTGCATATAGACGATGAATAGAAGAACATGCATTTAAATCTACCAGAATACCCCCACACAAATAATGTGCAGCAGGTGCAACCGGAATATAGTCTTTTGTTATATCAATCCCCAGTTCCATGCATTTTTTATAGATATTGGGAAAATGATGGATGGTTTCCTCTGCATTTTTATGGGTTACATCCAGATACACGTAATCTTCTCCCCTGGTTTTCATTTCATTATCAATAGCACGAGCTACTATATCACGGGGAGCTAATGAGAGGCGTTCATCATATTTTTGCATGAATTCCTGTCCATTCTGGGTTCTGAGAATTCCTCCATACCCGCGCATGGCTTCTGTGATAAGAAATGAAGGGCGATCACCCGGATGATATAAAGCTGTGGGATGGAATTGTACAAACTCCATATCTTTTACAGTTCCTTTGGCACGATATACCATAGCGATTCCATCACCGGTTGCCACCAGAGGATTGGTAGTAGTTTGATAGACAGCCCCAATTCCTCCTGTTGCCATAAGTGTGATTTTGGACAGGAAGGTATCAATTTTTCCGGATTCCAAATCCATGATATAAGCTCCATAACACTCAATATCCGGTGTTTGCCGGGTAACTGTTACGCCCAGATGATGCTGTGTTAATATTTCTATGGCGAAGTGATTCTCAAAAGTCGTAATATTAGGATGGTTTTTAACTGCTTTTATAAGACTGTCCTGTATTTCAGCACCCGTATTGTCTTTGTGGTGTAGAATACGATGCTCGGAGTGGCCTCCCTCACGGTGTAAATCGAAGTTACCGGTTTCATCCTTATCAAAATCAACCCCCCAACTGATTAATTCTTCAATTTGTTGTGGTGCTTCATATACGACTTTTTTAACAGCTTCCCGGTTACTTAACCAGTCACCTGCTATCATAGTATCTTCAATATGTTTATCAAAGTTATCTACAATTAGATTTGTCACAGAGGCGATACCCCCTTGTGCGAAATATGTATTTGCCTCTTCCAGATTGGTTTTGGCTACCAAAGCAACATTACCTTTTTTAGCAACTTTCAGGGCATAACTCATTCCGGCAATCCCGGAACCTATTATCAGGAAATCAAATCGTTTAACCATGATAGAACTGTTTAATGGGAACAAAGTTAGAAATTAAATATAAACGCGGAGGCAGGGATTCGGAATTTATCTCAATATAGTATAAAACTCCGTCTCTGACACCTCCGCGTTCTATCTTTAATATAAAAAGAATATTTATAGGGGAATTCTGATTTTTTGTCCCGGGTAAATCTTGTCCGGGTTTTGTATGGTATCCTTATTGGCTTCGTATATTTTCTGCCAGGTCATTCCCGGATATTTAGCTGCTACTTTGCTAAGATTGTCTCCGGGTTTGATTTCATACATATCATCACCACCTGTAATTACTTCTATATCCAGTACCAAATCACCGGCGCGCATATCAGGATCAATTTGCTGGTAGATATTCCATAAGTAATCTTTGACTGAGGTTCTGGCCATCCCTTTTACATACAGCACATTATTTTCTTCTTTTACAGAAAGATTTTGTACTCCGGCTGTAGTTGCATAATTGATCAGCTTACTGTATTTCTCTTTCAGACCCATTTTTAATCAATTTCCAACTGGTTGATAACTCTGCGTGGACTTGCATCATTGGCAATCTGCATCACACGTTGTAAATTATCGCGTTTTACTTTTCCTGTTAAAGTGACCTCACCGTCAACAATCATCACATTTACATCATTATAACCTTCATCGTCCAGTGCTGTACGGATTGTTTTATTCAGCATATCATCAGAACTTACGATAGTGGAAGATGGTGTGATAGGAGCCGGAGCGCTCACCATAATATTGTTATTGACTGATTTGATATGTTTAACAGCTTTAACGGCTCGTTCGGCTCCGGCTTTGATATCGTCGGAAGCTACTGTTCCGGTCAGTGTGGCTGTACCATTATTTACAGTGGAATTAACTCCCGGATAGGCTACCAGTACTGACTGTACATCTTTTTGCAGATTTGCATCATTTGGCTTGCAGGCATAAAAGGTAACAATCGCCAGCAAAGCACACAGATAAATAAATACTGTTCTTTTCATCTTTATTTTGTTTTAGTAAAATGATTCTAATTTTATCTGTTTAAAACATCAACAACATTCAGGTTGTTCATTTCAGAAGTTGTAATTTTACGTCCGGTTATGAATAAAAAAATACTTCGCCTGGCAATTCCTAATATTATTACCAACATTACCGTTCCTTTATTAGGGATGGTAGATAC
>JAJBTP010000054.1:0-253 GCA_020860805.1 Tannerellaceae bacterium
GAAATAAGATAAAACAAAAAAAGGCCGGAATTATCCAGCCTTTTTTGAGTTGTCTCACCAGGATTCGAACCTAGACAGGCAGAACCAAAAACTGCAGTGCTACCATTACACCATGAGACAATCCGATTGCTTTACTAAAGCGATGCAAAGGTAAGAACAATATCTTACCTTTGCAAATATTTTCTCTTTTTTCTTACTTCGCAATTAATACAAAATAGTTCTTTTTTCCTCTCTGGGCCAATAAAAACTTATT
>JAJBTP010000054.1:263-3861 GCA_020860805.1 Tannerellaceae bacterium
GAAGCATAGAATTATCAATAATACTATCCTGATCAATCAGTTTCTCTTTATTCAGACTAACACCTCCACTTTGCACCAGTTTACGCATTTCACTTTTCGATGCAAACACAGGAGCCTTTTCTGTTAAGAGATCAATTGCTTTTACTCCTGTCGATAATTCTTCCAGGGATATTTCAAACTGTGGTACACCTTCAAAAACAGAAAGGAAAGTTTCTTCATCCAGTTTCTTTAAAGTTTCTGAAGTAGAATTTCCAAACAGGATATTAGATGCCTCTACAGCCATCTCATAGTCTTCTTCAGAATGAACCATAACAGTTATCTCTTTAGCTAAACGTTTCTGCAACGGACGAAGATGGGGAGCTTCTGCCTGTTCATTTTCTAAAGCCTCAATTTCCTCTTTGCTTAAAGCCGTAAATATTTTGATATATTTTGCAGCATCTGCATCACTTACATTCAACCAGAACTGATAGAATTTATAAGGTGATGTATAACGGCGATCCAACCAAACATTTCCGGTTTCTGTTTTTCCGAATTTACCACCATCCGCTTTCGTAATCAACGGACAAGTCAAAGCAAACGCTTCACCACCAGCCATACGACGGATTAATTCTGTTCCTGTAGTAATATTTCCCCACTGGTCAGAGCCACCCATTTGTAAATTACAATTCTCATACTGATACAAATATAAATAGTCATATCCTTGCAAAAGCTGATAGGAAAATTCGGTAAAAGACATCCCTACATTGGATTCAGAACTCAAACGCTTCTTTACAGAATCCTTTGCCATCATATAATTAACAGTAAGATGCTTACCAATATCCCGAATAAAGTCAAGGAAAGAATAATCCTTCATCCAGTCATAATTATTTACCAATTTAGCAGCATTAGGAGCATCGGAATCAAAATCCAGAAATTTCTCAAATTGTTTTTTTATAGCTTCCTGATTATGACGAAGGGTCTGTTCATCCAATAAATTACGTTCAGCAGATTTCATAGACGGATCACCAATCATACCGGTTGCTCCTCCTATTAACACAATAGGACGATGACCAGCACGCTGAAAATGTTTCAATATCATAACTCCAACCAGGTGTCCGATATGTAAAGAATCGGCTGTCGGGTCAAACCCAACATAAGCAGAGGTTAGTTCTTTTTGCAATTGTTCTTCGGTACCCGGCATCATATCATGAATCATGCCTCTCCATCTGAGTTCTTCTACAAAATTCATCGTATTAAATTATATCATATTTATATCGTTACTAACTGAAAAACCGCAAAGGTACGACTTATTTTCCTAAATTATACAGAAAAGATTTGAGCAACATTTTTTCTAAGTTGCTGCTTCACTTTTTCAATCGGCAGTTGGAGGATATCTGCCACTTTTTCATATACGTTTTGGATAAGGATATCTTTGTCATCAGTTTCCAGAAATAGCTTTTCCGGCCAGGCTAACTGTAAAGATTCAGGGTGAAAACAGATTCCAAATGATAAATAAAAGCCATGTTTTAAAAGTTAGCCTGCCTGTAGCGGATTTCCCCGGAATCCATGAATAATCCAGGGCATTTCAGGTTGTACCTGTTTTTTGACAACCAATAATTCATCCCATGCTTTTACACAATGAATAAGTAAAGGCTTTTGGAGTTCTTCCGATAAAAAGGCTTGTTTTTTAAAAATGTCTATCTGTCTCTCCATGGGTGAACCTGACATCTTATCCAGTCCGGCTTCACCAATAGCCACTACATTTTTACACTTAACAGATTCCAGTAATTCCTGCCATTGTTGCTTTTCGCCAGAGATATACCAGGGATGTATACCTATGCTCCAATAAAGACACTTTTCTACATATCCCGGAAAAGAATCTTTTCCAATTATCCGGTTTACAATCGTAAGAATATTATCTGGATATTCCGGAATATGATGTGTATGAATATTACAGAAAATCATTAGGGAACAGGATCATAGCCACTACCACCCCAGGGATGACAACGACTGATACGTTTGACCGTAAGCCATAAACCTTTAAAAGGGCCATACTTTTTGAGCGCTTCTACCGCATATTGGGAGCAGGTAGGTACATACCGGCAGGAGGCCGGTGTAAAAGGAGAAATACAGGTTCTATAGAAATAGACCGGCAATAAAAGAATAAAAGTAAAAAACTTCCGGATCATCCTTTTTCTGCCAAAATCCGTAATGCTTTATTCATAGCCTTTTTCATATCTGCATATCCATGGATTTCTTTATCCAGATATAAAAAAGCGACCAACATAGATTTTCCTTTCTCACCCAATGGCTGAATGAGATCATATTTACTCAACCGGTAAGTTTCACGAATCTGCCGTTTGATAAGATTCCTTTTTACTGCTCGTTTCATTTTCTTTTTAGGCACACTTATCATAATGGATACCGGGGCCGGCATCTCTTCTTCTACAGATAAATAAATAACACGTAACGGAAACGCTACAAATGATTTTCCTTTTTGAAAGAGAAGATCAATGTAGCGTTTCCATGACAGGCGTTCCTCTTTAGCAAGAGTATACCTATTATTATTTACCATTCTTTTTATTTTTGCCCAGCTCTTTTTTCAGATATAACTCCAGAGCGGCAGTCATAGATGGGGCTTCGGGTGTCGGAGCTTCCACGTCCAAACGTAACCCTGCATCTCTTACTGCTTTAGCAGTTCCGGCGCCAAAACATCCGATACGGATATCTTCCTGCTCAAAATCCGGAAAATTTTTAAGTAAAGAAGCAATTCCTGAAGGACTGAAGAACAGTAACATATCGTAATCAAATTTCTCATCTTTGGAGAAATCATTACTTACAGTCCTGTACATAACAGCTTTTGTATAATCAATTTTTTTTGCATCCAATTGTTGAAACAGGTCTTCTTTGTGTACATCAGAAACAGGCACAAGATATTTTTCTTTTGCATGTTTACCAATAATTGTAACCAACTCGTCCTGTTTACCGGTTTGAGCATAAAAAATCTTCCGCTTTCTATATACAGTATACTTTTGCAGATAAACAGCAATAGCCTCTGTTGTACAGAAATATTTCATCGTCTCAGGTATCGCCACCCTTAATTTCTCACAAAGATGGAAAAAATGATCAATTGCTGTCCTTGCAGTAAATACCACAGCTGTACAATCCAGAATAGCAACACGTTGTTGTCTGAACTCTTTAGCTGTTACCGGTTCTACTTTGATAAAAGGACGGAAATCAACCTCTACTCCATATTTCTCTGAGATATCGAAATAAGGAGATTTTTCAGATGCGGGTTTCGGTTGTGATACCAGCAATTTTTTGATATTCAATGCCATATAGCACTAGCCTCAATAAAGTTATACAAATAAATCACCGCTCGGTACAATATTGCCAGAGGCAGTATTTCCAGGGTGCAAAGGTACAAAATTATATAGAAAAAACCAGGTGTTTTATGGAAAAATATCTCTATAGACTTATAAAGTATTACAGAACGACACAAAAAATATAAAAAAAGAAACAAAAGTACCGCCGGTAAGTATTGATTATCTAAAAAAACAAGCCAAAAAACCGGGATATATAAAGAAATACCCCATGTTCTTATCACAGCATGGTAATT
>JAJBTP010000074.1 GCA_020860805.1 Tannerellaceae bacterium
GGGTAAATGCTTTATTCCGGTATGTTGAAGGGGAGGAACAGGAACATACAGCCTACATCGGCCGGCAGCAATTTTTGTTGAACCGGGAGAATGAACTCTCTGTTTCTGAAGCGGAACTGTATTTCAAAACAGGAACTTCTGCTGCCATATTTCCTTTACAAAATCAGATAGCCTGCTGGTTGAGCCGGAATTATCCGGATGCTGTTTTTACATTTGCCCCGCCGGAAACTATTTTTGAAAAATTGTTTGTGACAGGTGAGCCAGATATTGTTACGGAGCTTTATGCCCGTAACCGGACGGTTGCACCAGATGCAGAAGTAATCTACCGTATGCAGGATAAACTAAAACAACAAACAGGGTATGATCCGGTAGGAGTCGCTTTCGAGAAGCAGATTAATATTCTTGTCAACCGGGAACGGTTATTATTATATCATGTGGATTACAGTGAAATATACCGTATTCTAAAAACGGCTTTTAAAGAAAATGAAGTGGAAACATTGCGTTCCTATCAACAATATGTACCCATTACTATCGGAGGAGATGAGCAAAGTATCCGGAATGTGTTGGATAATACACTTGTTAGAACAACTGTAGGAAATAAGAATCAGATCCATGAAATACCTTTATGTGCTCTTGTTTCCATTGTTTCCGGTGAAGACCTTAAAACCATTACAGCCGGTAAAAATGGTGAATATATACCTTTTGCTTTTTATACAGTAAAAAATCCGGAAAGGCTGATATCGGTTGTGAAGACAACCGTACAACAGGAGTCCGCCTGGTCAGGGCAGGAATATGATATAAATTTCGGAGGGAGTTATTTTTCTAACCGTAAAATGTTGAATGAGTTGGTTGTGATTTTATTTATATCTATTCTGTTAATGTATTTTATCTTATCCGCCCAGTTTGAAAGTTTTCTGCAACCTTTAATTGTATTAATAGAAATTCCTATGGATGTGGCATTTGCTTTGTTTGTTTTGTGGATAAGCGGACATACGATGAATCTGATGAGTGCTATTGGTATTGTAGTAACTTGTGGGATAATCATTAATGACTCTATTTTAAAACTGGATGCAATCAATGAATTGCGAAAACAGGGAATTCCCTTACTGGAAGCTATTCACGAAGCAGGAAGAAGGAGGTTGCGACCTATTATTATGACTTCTCTTACTACCATATTTGCTATGCTGCCATTACTTTTTTCTTTTGATATGGGGAGTGAGTTACAAAAGCCCTTGTCAATAGCTATGATTGCTACGATGGCGTTGGGAACGTTGGTTAGCTTATTTATTATACCGATAGTTTATTGGTTGATTTATAGGAATGGAGAGGTAAAAGCGGCAGAAAAACAGGAACAATGAACATATACTATATGAGAGTTAGTACAATCATCTGGATATTTCTTTTAAGTAGCGGGTATATAACACAGGCCCAGAAACTAACTTTGTCATTAGAAAAAACGATAGCTATGGCAACAGATAGTTTACTGGATGCATTTCGTCAACGAAATCTTTATCTGGCCAGTTATTGGCAATATCGGACGTATAAAGCGGAACGTTTACCGAGTCTTTCCCTGAATGTTACGCCGGCTCAATATTACCGTTATATTACTCAACGGTATAATTATGATGAAAATATAGATGTTTACCGTACTCAACAGAATTATCTGGCAAGCGGAGGACTGTCTGTAAATCAGAACTTTGATGTATTAGGCGGCTCTTTTTATATCAATTCTGATTTGGAGTATTTACGAAATTTTGGAGATAACAATTATCATCAGTATACATCTGTTCCTTTTCGTGTGGGATATTATCAGGATTTGTTAGGATATAATCCATATAAGTGGCAAAAGAAGATTGAACCTGTTAAGTTTGAGAAGGCTAAAAAGGAGTTGATCTATAACATGGAACAAATCAGTGAGGCAGCTACTAATTACTTTTTTACCCTGGCTATGGCTCAGGTGGAATATGATATGGCTGTTGAAAATATGGCATCTTCGGATACTCTTTACCGGATAGGGCAGGAAAGACAAAAGATAGCCTCTATTACGCAGGCTGATTTATTAACTTTAAAGCTGGATGCGGTAAATGCCCGTAATACACTTAAAAATAAAGAAATTGAACTGAAAAGAGCCATGTTTTCTTTGGCATCTTATCTTTCTTTTGATAAGAATACGGATATCCGGTTAGATTTGCCGGGCAGGCCCCGGAATATGGAAATTTTCGTAGATGCAGCGTTAATATATGCACGTGAGAATCATCCCTCTTATCTGGGAATGCAACAGGAGATCTTGGAAGCAGAGCGGGATGTGGATAAGACACGGAAAGAATCTATGTTTAATGCTACTTTTCAGGCGAGTGTGGGTTTTAATCAGGTTTCCGGTAAGTTGAGGGAAGCCTATATGGATTTATTGCGGCAGGATATTGTGTCTGTATCTGTTTCGATTCCGCTGGTAGACTGGGGTGTACGCCGGGGTAAATACAATATGGCTAAAAATAACCTTGCTATAGCCCGTATTTCAGCCCGTCAGGAAGAGTTGTCTATCGAAGAAGATGTGATAATGACAGTCAGTGATTTTAATATTCAGCAGGATTTGATTATTAGTGCAGAAGAAGCATTGGAGTTAGCCGTGATGGCATATGCTGAAACACGCCAGCGGTTTATTATCGGGAAAGAAGATATTAATAGCCTGACACTTTCTCTTCAGAGACAACAGGAAGCACAGCGTAATTATATATCTTCTTTACAGAATTATTGGCTGAGTTATTATAAAATCAGGAGACTGACTTTACACGATTTTGATACAGGATTTTCTTTGTCAACCCTTTTTGACTATAAGAACGGGCTTTAATGAAGAAGTCTTCCAACATATCATCTTTTACTATTATTGTCGCATTTTTGTGTGTGGCGCTGGTCGGGGTAGCTTTTATTCCTTTACTTCCTGTTAAACTGAATCCTTCGCGTACACAGCCTCGTTTACATATTAATTTCCGGATGCCTAATAATTCAGCCCGTGTGATTGAAATGGAGGTAACTTCTTACCTGGAAGGTATGTTATCCAGAGTAAAAGGGATCAAGGAGATTTCCTCTACATCCGGGAATGGTTATGGAAATATTACACTCGAATTGGATAAGCATACAGATATAGATGCAGCCCGTTTTGAAGCCTCTACGATTATCCGGCAGGTATGGCCGGACTTACCGGCTGAGCTGAGCTATCCGGTTTTAACCATGGTTACGCCGGACGATACGGAAAGCCGTCCTTTTCTGACCTATACCCTCAATGCTTCTGCTACTCCCATATTTATTCAACGATATGCAGAAGAATATATAAAAAACCGGCTATCTTCTATACCTGGCATATACCGGATTGATGTTAGCGGTGCAACTCCTATGGAGTGGCGACTTGAATATGATAACGACCAGATAACATCTTTAGGTATTTCTATTAGCGAGATACAAAATGCGATATCTTTGTTTTATGAGAAAGTGTTTCTGGGGATTGTAAAGAATAGGGATGAGTCCGGAGAATGGATACGGGTTACTTTGATGTCTCAGATAGACGAAGAAGGATTTAACCCTGCACTCATAACCGTCTCTAATAAAGAGGGTAAATTGATTCGTTTGGACCAACTTCTGAAAGTCGTCCGGCAGGAGCAATCTCCACAGTCCTATTTTCGTATCAATGGACTAAATACGATATATTTATCTATTGTAGCAGATGAAACTGCCAATCAGCTTCAATTGGCAAAAAAAATAAAAGACGAATTACAACTGGTTAAAGAAGTCTTACCGCCGGGATATGAAATTCATACAGGACATGATGCAACAGAATATATAC
>JAJBTP010000567.1 GCA_020860805.1 Tannerellaceae bacterium
ACTGACTAAAGCACAAGGATTATTTAAAATTATAGAATTATGATTGACAAAGAAAAATATGTACAAACAAAGTCTTTTCGGGAAATCTACAAAGGATTATCCAATAAGACAAAGAAAAAGACACCAAAAGCAGAATTTGTTGAAAGAATCGCAAATGTTACCTGCCGGGAGCCGACTACTGTCCGGCAATGGCTATCTGGAACTCAAAGGCCTGACAGGCTTGTGCAGGAAGTTATTTCCAAAGAATTGGGTGTTCCAATTGATGATTTATTCCCTGAACCTAAAGCAGTATAAAGATTATGTCTGAGCAGGATTATGAAAAGATTAAAAACCAATTGGACCGGGTAGAGAAATTTACTCTGTTAGGCGCAAAGAGTATTTTCGATATTGATGAAGCTGCTTTGTATACGGGTATTAAAAAAGGTACTCTTTATACAATGACGATGAATCAGAAGATTCCTTATTATAAGCCGAATGGAAAGAAAATCTACTTCAAACGTGAGGAACTGGACGACTGGTTGACACAGAACCGGATTTCTACCAAAGAAGAGATTGACCAAAAGGCTACAACTTTTATCACCACAAAAAAATAAAAGAAATCAACGCAATGAAGATAACTATATTACAGATATCGTTAACAAATATCAAAGGCATTCGGAATAAAACCATAGATTTTAACGAACTCCACTCCAGTATATGCGGTAGAAACGCATCGGGGAAAACAACGGTTTTCGATGCTTTTACCTGGTTATTGTTTGGTAAAGACAGCAAAGGACGGGAAAAATTTAATATTAAAACACTGGATTCGGACAATAAAGCTATTGAGAAACTTGAGCATGAAGTATCAGCAATTTTGTTGATAGATGGACATCGGATAACATTACGTAAAACTTTAGTTGAAAAGTGGGTGACCCGCAGGGGGTCAGCGCAGGAAGAATTTAGCGGGCATAAGATAAATCAGTATTATAATGATGTGCCTTGTTCTGCGGGCGAGTTTCAAAGCAAAATAGATGATATTTGTCCGGAACATATATTTAAGTTAATTACTAACCCTCTTTATTTTCCTACGCTTAAATCGGACGCACAGCGTAGAACTCTTCTGGCGATGGCGGGAGATATTACAGATGAAAAGATAATTGCTTTGAAGCCGGAATTTGCTGCTTTGTTTGCTGAGTTGTCAGGTAAGACGCTGGAAGAATTTAAGAAAGAGATAGCCAGTAAAAAGAAAAAGGTTAAGGATGAATTGGTTGGTATCCCCGGTAGAATTGATGAAAGAAAAAGGAGCAATCCGGAGCCGGAAGACTGGCAAGCAATCGAAACGGAAATCTCCCAAAAGCAACAGGAGATAAGTAGTATTGAGGAGCAAATGACCGACCGTTCGAAAGCCTTTGAAGCTGCAGGCAGAAGAAGAGAAGAAGTTGTAAGACAACAAAACGACCTTATTTTTGAGCGTAGTTCCCGAGAATTAGAAGTGCGCCAGAATGCTCTTGCTGATTATTCCGGAAAGCAAAGACAAAGAAATACCTCCCTTAATAAATTACAACAACTGAGTATTGAAGAGAATTCTCTTATTACCAGTATTACAGATTGCAAAAATAAAATAGATACGCTATCGCAACAACGTAGTTGTTTACTTACCCAGTATAATCATATAAAAGCAGAGGAATTGCAGTTTTCTGATACAGATTTTATCTGTCCTACCTGTAAACGTTCTTTTGATATTAACGATATCGAGAACCGGCAGGAGGAAATGAAAGCAAATTTCAACGCTGAGAAATCCCGGAGATTGGAAGAAAATATGTCTGC
The DNA here is from genome assembly GCA_020860805.1 of Tannerellaceae bacterium. Lineage (GTDB taxonomy): Bacteria > Bacteroidota > Bacteroidia > Bacteroidales > Tannerellaceae > UBA4116. The sequence goes on from JAJBTP010000567.1 coordinate 1,807, forward strand.
CGGAAAACATATTAGGAATCAACTTGACCAGCTTACTGCAGGCATTGAGAAAAATGAGAGCCGTCTAAAAGAAATACAGGAAGAAGTTTCTGCTTTGCGCAATTCTCCGGAGGTGCAAACTTTACCTATAGCACCAGACGTACAGCCGATTCTTAATAGTGACGCTGAAATAATAAGGCTTACAACCGAAATAAATAGGCTACAGGAACAATTGGATGCGGATATCGATATTCCGGATGTTTCGGATTTGCAGGATAAAAAGCGACTCTTACAAGAGGAAGTGGGTTTGCTCCGTTTTAGATTGAGTAAAAAAGCTACTCTCGAAGCTAATAGCAAACGTATCGCTGAATTAGAGCTATGCCAGCGGGAGTTATCGCAGGAGCAGGCAGATCTGGAGCAAAAAGAGTTTGTAATTACAGACTTTTCTAAAACCAAGATACAGCAGGTTGAAGAGCGTATCAGCGGTCTTTTTTCTCTTGTAAAATTCAAGATGTTTGAAGAGCAAATCAATGGTGGAGAAAAAGAGGTTTGCGAAGCGATGGTGGATGGTGTTCCTTTTTCTGACCTTAATACAGCTGCACAGATTAATGCGGGTCTGGATATTATTAATGCTTTCTGTAAACACTATAATAAGTATGCTCCGATTTTCGTGGATAATGCTGAAAGCGTGAATACTCTTCTCTCTACGGATTCACAGCTTATCCGGTTAGTAGTTACCTCTGATGAACAACTTATAATTCGATAATCATGAAGTATAACTAGACTACCGAATTTGATACGGAAAATAACCTGATGATTCATATATTCAGTGACCGGGTGAAGATTGTCACTAATATTAAGACTGGTGAAGTTAAAGCTGTTAAAGATGGTTCTGTTATGTATACTCAAATGGCTGGCTCTGTAGAGAGTTATACACAGCTATTGATAAATACCGCTAAGGATGCCGAAAGGCTTAATCAATTTAATAATTAAAATTCAACGCAATGAGTGAACAAAAACCAGGAGCAACACCGGCTCCACGTAAAATCGACCTTTTGAAAGGGATGCTTAACGCACCTTCTGTTCAAGAGCAGTTTAAAAATGCCCTGAAAGAGAATAGTGGTGCTTTTGTGGCTTCCGTTATTGACCTTTACAACAGTGACCCTGCTTTGCAGACCTGTGACCCGAAACAGGTAGTAATGGAAGCTTTGAAAGCTGCTGTTCTTAAATTACCTATCAATAAAGCGCTGGGATTCGCTTATATCGTGGTGTATAATAATAGTGTTAAGAATGCACAGACTGGCGGATGGGATAAAGTGCCTACTCCTACATTTATTCCCGGGTACAAAGGGTATATCCAGATGGCAATGCGGACTGCTCAATATAAAACGATTAATGCAGATATCGTTTATGAGGGGGAAATTGGAAAAGTGGATAAATTGACTGGAGCTATCCAGTTCGACGGAGAGAAAAAGTCGGATAAGGTTATCGGGTATTTCTGCCATTTCGAGTTATTGAATGGCTTTTCAAAGACTCTTTATATGACTGTTGGAGAAATGGCTGCTTATGCTAAGCGGTACAGTAAGAGTGTAAAGAGAGATACTACTGCGAAACACCTGGAAGCCCTTGCCAATACTCCTACCACTGCCGGAAAGGTTGGCTGGGAAGGTAATTTTAATGATATGGCAATGAAAACGGTTCTCCGGCGACTGCTATCCAAATATGGGTAATCTGTCCGTGGAAATGCAGAATGCTCTTGTTTCTGATTCGGAAGATAGCGACGACCGGGATAAAGTAATTGACCAATATGTGAATAGTAAAGAGATAGATATTCAGGATGTATCGTTTGAAGAGGTTGGAAAGAATGCAGACGGCAATGCCGGTCCTGTTCCGGAAACTCCTTCGGAAGATGCTCCTTATTAATAAAAAATATATGGTATGAGGATTGTGGGGGTGCCTGCCCTGCCTTAATAGAACGGTCTATAAGACGACGTCATATCATTTTTTAATACTAAAAAAATAAAGATATTAACAACTGGTTTGAATGT
>JAJBTP010000437.1 GCA_020860805.1 Tannerellaceae bacterium
TTTAGCTGCCCTCTCCGTAGTTACATTCACGGCTTTTTCCAACCCACAACAAAATGATTATAAAATTGTAGGAGCCGTTTCGAATGCAGGGCTAAATGGTAAGTATGTTTATCTCTACGAATATGGAGTAGAGAACCTGTCCCCACTGGACAGTGCAAAAGTCCAGGATCGCCGTTTTATTTTTAACGGCTCACAAAGTCAACCCGTATTAAGAACGGTTCGTTTTAGCAATTCAGATGTACCGCTTAAACGGGCTGCAGAAGGAGAAAATCCTATTTTCAGTTCAACCTTTATCCTTGAAGAAGGAAACATTCGGATTCTGTTGGATACCGTTTCATATGCAGTCGGAACAGCAGAAAACGATGCGCTAAAAGAATTACAATCGTACCTTATCACTCAACGTAAAAGCCAGCAATCTCTTATGCAGAACTTCGATACGGCAAGTGATGGCGAAAAAGGAATGATTGAACTGGAATATAAAGCCATAGGCAGAGACATTACCGGTAAAGTAAAAGAATACATTACTAAAAACCCAGATAAAGTTTCAGGAGGAAAAATCCTCTATGATTTCCGCCACTCATTAACAGAAGACGAACGGCGGGAACTGCTGGCCAAAGCTAATAACACATTTAAATCAGTACCAACCACTAAACTGGTAATTGACCATCTGAATGTACTGGCTAAAGTAGCAGTCGGACAAAAGTTCACTGATTTTGAAATGGCAGATACAGAAGGAAACGTGCATTCCCTATCCGACTATGTAGGCAAAGGAAAAGTAGTTTTGATTGATTTCTGGACCTCGTGGTGTCCGCCATGCCGGAAAGAGATGCCGGAACTTGTACGCATATATGCAGAAAACAAAAATAAAGGATTCGAAATTGTAGGAATATCACTGGATAGTAACAAAGAAGCCTGGGAAAAAGGAATTAAAGACCTGAAAATTACCTGGCCACAGTTATCTGATTTAAAAGGTTGGTCTAACACCGGAGCAGCCCTGTACGGTGTAAATTTTATCCCCCATATGTTACTAATTGACCGTGATGGAAAAATTATTGCAAAGAACCTCCACGGAACCGACCTGGAAAACGCCATCAAAGCGGCGCTTTGATAATCGACAATTGTCAATTGTCAATTTAATTACTTATTTTTGTATCCGATTTTAGCGATATCCACTACCAAGACTAATAAGGTTTTTTATTATCATCTTAAAATAATAATTAGCAACTATGATTTATTCACATGAAGTACAACAAATGTGTGTTGTAAAAAAAGGAGCAAACCACGAATCTGCTCCTATCCCTGAAGAAGGAAAATGGGTGAGAGCTAAACAGATCACTGACATTTCAGGTTTGACACATGGCATTGGTTGGTGTGCTCCTCAACAGGGAACATGTAAACTGACTCTTAATGTAAAAGAAGGTATCATCCAGGAAGCTTTGGTTGAAACAGTAGGTTGTTCAGGTATGACTCACTCTGCTGCTATGGCATCAGAAATCCTCCCGGGCAAAACTTTGCTGGAAGCATTAAACACAGACCTTGTTTGTGATGCTATCAATACAGCCATGCGCGAACTATTCCTTCAAATCGTTTACGGACGTACTCAATCTGCATTTTCAGAAGGAGGTCTGCCTATCGGTGCCGGTTTGGAAGATTTAGGAAAAGGATTACGTAGCCAGGTAGGTACTATGTTTGGTACTGTTGCCAAAGGGGTTCGTTACCTTGAAATGGCAGAAGGTTATTGTACCCGTATGGCATTGGATGCTAACGACGAAGTAATCGGTTATGAATTCGTCCACCTGGGCAAATTCATGGATATGGTTAAGAAAGGTACTGATGCTAACGAAGCATTGGAAAAAGCTAAAGGATCTTACGGTCGTTTCAATGAAGCTGTAAAATATATCGATCCTCGTAATGAATAAAAAAACACTGATACGCATCGTAATCGGGCTGATTATTATCACTGTTATCGGGACCGGGATTGCTTATTTCATGTATAAGCCCGAAAAACCCTGGATGGCATTTTTTATCGCCTGTTGCGGAGGTGTACTTGTTTTTAATTTCATCATATCACTATTCCTTATTAATAAGAATTTAAAAAAGTAAAAATAAAATGGCTTTATTTGAAAGTTACGACCGCCGTATAGACAATATTAACGCGGTTTTAAAAGAATATGGTATCAACGGTATCGAGGAAGCTAAAGCTATCTGCGATGCAAAAGGTATCGACCCTTATACCATGTGTAAGGAAACTCAACCTATCTGTTTTGAAAATGCGGCATGGGCATACGTAGTAGGTGCTGCTATTGCTATCAAAAAAGGTTGTACAGTTGCAGCTGATGCTGCTGAAGCAATCGGTATCGGTTTGCAGGCATTCTGTATCAAAGGTTCTGTTGCTGATGACCGTAAAGTGGGTATCGGACATGGTAACCTGGGAGCTCGTTTACTTCGTGAAGAAACCAAATGTTTTGCTTTCCTGGCAGGTCACGAATCGTTTGCTGCTGCTGAAGGAGCAATCAAAATCGCTGAAAAAGCAAATAAAGTACGGAAAGAACCGTTACGTGTCATCCTGAACGGTTTAGGTAAAGATGCCGCCATGATTATTTCACGTATCAATGGTTTTACATATGTACAAACTCAGTTCGACTATGCTACAGGCGAATTAAATGTAATAAAAGAAGTTCCTTATTCAACCGGACTTCGTGCAAAAGTAAAATGCTACGGTTGCGATGATGTTCGTGAAGGTGTTGCAGTAATGCGCTCCGAAGGTGTAGACGTATCAATCACAGGTAACTCTACCAACCCTACCCGCTTCCAGCATCCTGTTGCAGGTACATACAAAAAAGAATGTCTGGAAAATGGCCGTAACTACTTCTCTGTAGCTTCCGGTGGTGGTACAGGACGTACACTTCACCCGGATAATATGGCTGCAGGTCCGGCTTCTTACGGAATGACCGATACCATGGGCCGTATGCACGGTGATGCTCAGTTCGCCGGTTCTTCATCCGTTCCTGCTCACGTAGAAATGATGGGATTCCTCGGTATGGGTAACAACCCGATGGTAGGTGCCACTGTTGCGATTGCTGTGGCTATCGAAGAAGCAATGAAATAAGAAATACATCTTATAACAGACACGAAAGTCCTGTAATTCTATGAGTTACGGGACTTTTCACATTAGTTTTCATCTTTCAATCCCGTTCCATAAATTCTACATCCAGATAATAGTTACTTTCATCCTCCGGGTCGATACAAAGAGTTGTTTCTCCCCGTAGTCTCAACCACATAGCAATAGTTTCTTCTGATTTCTCTATTAAATCACTTTTGAAACAAAATGATTTACCTTCTAAAAATAAGGTATAAGTCAAAAAACAATAGGAAATTTTTTTCGGTTCCTTATATCCTCTCCACCAATAGTAATAACCTGGCGTCTCAAACTCTATTTTCCCAATACAACACGCTGAAAGATCCACTTGAATACGTTTTCCATACATCACCAGATGCGTAATTTGTTTCTGTCGTATACGTTCTTTTTGTAAATTCTTATATTTCTCCCAAAACCAGAAGAAAAGCAAACATAAGAATAGTAATAGTACAAACCAAAGAGGAGTATGATAATAATACGGACTACGATAAACATACTCAGAAAAAACAAAAACAAGCGGATAAAAAGAAAATAATTCCAGCATGCAGTAAGTTCTTTTTGTTAAACTCCCACTAAGATAAAAAATATTTACATACAACCTACACGCAATACAGCGTCTAAAAATAAGAAACGTAGTTTCTGATAACTTCCTGACTTCTCTAACTTCTTTGACTTCTTAACTCCTTAA
>JAJBTP010000307.1 GCA_020860805.1 Tannerellaceae bacterium
CAAGTGAAACATAAAATGAAAGAATATGGAATCTGATAAAATTATCTATGGGTATTATGGGATTGTTCCTATTAATGAATCATAAAAATAAAAGATGAAAGAATGGTATCCGGTACAACCAATTGTATGTGATGGGGAAGAAACAGAACAGGTAGAGGATATTAAAACGGAGACGGACGAACTGGGTGTTGGAGAAGATACCCGTGAACGAGGATAAATAATTGACAATTGCGGATTGTCAATTGTCAATTAATAACTACTTTTGCGTCTCGAATTCAAACAGACAAAAGAACATGTTGACGCTTAAGGTTATAACAGAAAATCCGGATGAGGTAATCCGTCGATTAGCAAAAAAGCATTTTGATGCCAAAGATATCATTGCACAAGTGATAGAATTAGATAAAGCCCGGAGGGTTGCCCAACAGGAGTTAGACGCTAATCTGGCCGGACAGAATAAAATAGCTAAGTCTATCGGTATGTTGATGAAAGACGGCAAAAAAGATGAAGCTGCAGAAGCCCGTGCACAGGTTGCAGACCTTAAAGAAAAGGGTAAAAAACTCGAAGAAGCGAAAACATTAGCCGAACAACAAATTCACGATCTTTTAGTACAAATTCCGAATATGCCTCATGATTCGGTTCCGGAAGGAAAAGGAGCAGAAGAAAATATGTGTGAAAAAGAAGGAGGTAGTATTCCCGAACTGGGTGAAGGTGCTTTGCCACACTGGGAACTGGCTAAAAAATATGATATAATTGATTTTGAACTGGGAGTGAAAATTACAGGTGCCGGATTCCCTGTTTATAAAGGAGCCGGTAGCCGCCTGCAACGTGCCTTGATTAACTTCTTTCTGGATAGTGCCCGCGATGCCGGATATCTGGAAATTCAACCTCCGTATGTGGTCAATGCTGCATCCGGATATGGTACCGGACAGTTACCGGATAAAGAAGGACAGATGTATCATGCTACAACAGACGATCTGTATTTAATCCCTACAGCCGAAGTTCCGGTAACCAATATTTACCGGGATGTCATTCTGGAAGAAAAAGATTTACCCATTTGTAATACAGCTTATTCAGCCTGTTTCCGCCGGGAAGCGGGGTCGTATGGTAAAGACGTACGCGGTTTGAACCGTCTGCATCAGTTTGATAAAGTAGAAATCGTACGGATTGATACCCCTGAGCATTCGTATGAGTCTCTACAGGAAATGGTTAGTTATGTTCAGACTTTACTGGAAAAACTGGAATTACCCTGGCGTATCCTTCGTCTGTGTGGTGGGGATATCAGTTTCACTTCTGCGCTGACTTTTGATTTTGAAGTCTATTCCGCAGCACAGAAACGTTGGCTGGAAGTAAGTTCTGTTTCTAACTTTGAAAATTTTCAGGCAAACCGTCTGAAATGCCGTTACCGGGATGCCAATAAAAAAATTCAGTTATGTCATACACTGAATGGAAGTGCTCTGGCATTACCTCGCATTCTGGCCTCCCTATTGGAAAATAATCAAACTCCCGAGGGTATTCGGATTCCGGCAGTTTTGGTCCCTTATACCGGATTTGATTTTATCCGCTAAGAAAAAAATAAAAAAAACATACACAACCTACACGCTGACAGGTAAGATACTGTATAACAGATACCTAAAGCGTGTATGGTTAAAAATAGAACATACACAAATAGCTGTAACCTACACGGATTCCTATTTTCCTTATAGGAGTATATTTTTCCTCTATTCCGTATAGTTATCCCCCTATATTAAAGTAGCTTTTTCTGCTTCATAGGGTATTCCAGAGTGTACACTCAAAATCCCCTATAGTGTACACCCTATTATTTTACAGTGTACACTCTGCAGTTCGTTTAGTGTACACTGTAATGTATTTTTCCGCATGGATAACGTTATCCGCAACATGAGAAGAGGATAATTAGAATAGCAGGTGTTACTACCTTTCCGCTTGAGTATATGTATTTTCATTTGTACGATACCAGGTGCTGTATACTCTGTTTTATTAGTCCGGTAACACAGGTAACTCTTTTAGGATGCTATAATGCGTGTAGGGTGCTGAAATGTGTGTATGTTCTATTTTTAACCATACACGCTTTAGGTATCTGTTATACAGTATCTTACCGGTTGGCGTGTAGGTTGTGTATGTTTTTTATTTTTATTTTTGTTGTAGGATATCCGAACCTATTTGTCTCAGGTCCATTCCGGAGACATTCTGGAATACGCTGAGTTCAAATTCCGGAATCACGGCCAGAACATGGTCGAATACATCAGCCTGAAGTCCTTCGTAAGTTACCCATTCGGTGTTTGTTATGAAGAAATAGAGTTCGATGGGTATTCCTTTTTCAGTAGGTTGTAAATGACGTACCATACAATAAAACTCTCTATGCACATACGGATGATGTTTCAGGTAGCTGGCCAGATAAGCACGGAATACGCCCAGATTGGTCTGCCGGCGTCCGTTTACCCATACGGATGAATCAATATGATGGGTTTCGTTGTATTCATTCAACTCTTTTTCTTTTTCTTTGATGTAATCCGAGATAAGGGAGATATGGCTGAACTTTTCCAGTATTTCGGGTGTACAGAACTTTACGCTGTTCATATCTATATAAACAGAACGTTTTACCCGGCGGCCTCCTGAATCGAACATACCCCGCCAGTTCTGGAATGAGTCTGTAACTAAAGCGTAGGGAGGAATAGTCGTGATGGTTTTATCGAAGTTACGTACTTTAACGGCGTGCAGGGTAACGTCTATGACAGTACCATCTGCAGCATATTTATCCATTGTAATCCAGTCGCCCGGCCGGAGCATATCATTAGCAGATAACTGAATGCCGGCTACAAATCCTAAGATGGTGTCTTTAAATACCAGCATTAAGATGGCTGCTGAAGCTCCTAATCCTGCAAATAGCGTTGCCGGTGATTTATTAATTACAATACCTATAATGATAATGGCTCCAATGAAAAACAGGGCTACCTGTATGATTTGTACAAAACCTTTCAGTGATTTATTACTGGTGTCGCATATGGTGTAGATTTCATGTATAAGGCTGAGGGAACCATTGATAAAACGCAGTAAACCGCTATGATATAAACCATGCACAACCGGAGTAATAAACTGAGTGTTTCCGCATATTCGGCTTGGGGGAATGCCAGTGGAAGCAAGAGGTAAATCAGTACTGCGGGAATAATATGCATCAGTTTATTGATGATTTTACGGTCTACAATCAGATCATCCCAGGTATTTTTGGTTTTTAAAGCCAGCCTTTTAAAAGCACTTAAAAAAATGAAACGGCATATATAATCTACCAGGAAAGCAATTAAAATAATGACTCCTGGGATGATCATATTGTCAGCGTGTGAGTTGGTATCGTGAATGATACCCCAATTAACCAGGCTGTTACTAAACCATTCTTGTATAGAATCCATGGGATTGTTTTTTATTATTTGTTTGCTACAAATCTACAAAAAATAGAGGTTAAGACGGTATAAAAAAGTATATTTGCGTGCACGAAACCTTATTGGAGTGGAATTGTGTATAAAAATATGAAAATTTTATTTTGTATGGCGTTACTTACTGTAGTTCCTTCTGTGATGGCAGCCCAAATAAAAAAAGCGCTGGAAGTCAAAGAATATAAACTAAGCAATGGATTAACCGTTTGGCTCAATGAAGATCATAATCAACCGAAGGTATTTGGTGCAGTGCTTGTAAAAGCGGGTTCGAAAGATTCGCCTAATACGGGTATTGCGCATTACTTTGAACATATGATGTTTAAAGGAACAGATAAGATTGGAACAATAGATTATGAAAAGGAAAAGGTCTATCTGGATT
>JAJBTP010000126.1 GCA_020860805.1 Tannerellaceae bacterium
AATCAGCCACTCCACTTAAACCTACAAGTACAGGCTGTTCTGCATTCAACAACTGCTGTTTTTGTATGTATGTCCGGATTTTATCTATCATTTATATAAAACTATCTGCTGCAAATATATATAAATAGTAAAAAGGCACCTCTGTATAGAAGATGCCTTTTCCTACTATTTTGATTCCGAAATCAATCTTCTACGCCTGCCAGTTCAGGGTCAATCATTACACGACCACAGTACTCACAAACAATGATTTTCTTTCTCAGTTTGATATCCATCTGTTTCTGAGGTGGAATTTTATTAAAGCAACCACCACAGGAGTCACGCTGAATGTATACCACAGCCAGACCATTACGGGTACCTTTACGAATCCGCTTGAAGGCTGTTAATAAACGAGGGTCAACGCCTGCTTCAAGCTTTTTAGCTCTTTCACGTAGCTTTTCTTCCTCTTGTTTGGTTTCTGAGACAATCTCTTCCAGTTCATTTCTTTTCTGAACAAGGTCAGCTTTTCTACCATCCAACACTTCACTCAGACGATCTATTTCCGCTCTCTTATTATTAACCGCTTCACCGAATTCACGGATTTTCTTTTGAGCAAATTCAATTTCCAATCCCTGGAACTCAATCTCTTTTGTCAGATTGTCGAACTCACGGTTGTTACGAACATTATCTAACTGACCTTTATATCTTTCAATCAGGGCAGTTGAATCAGCGATCTTATTTTTCTGATCTACGACAGCTCTTTCGTATTCTTTAATTTCAGTCTGGTAATTCTGAAGACGGGTTTCTAAACCAGCAATCTCATCTTCCAAATCCTGAACTTCAAGAGGCAATTCCCCGCGAAGCGTTTTAATTTTATCAATCTCAGACATCATTGTCTGAAGCTGATATAAGTTAGAAAGCTTTTCTTCAACTGTAATTTCCTTTTCAGCTGATACTTTTTTTGTAGCCATTCTATAAATAATTTACCGGGTTTGAATTAACATTCGAAAAATGTACCGCAAAGGTAGGGAATTTTTTCGATATTATATTATAAAAGATTTCTTTTGTACATACTTCCGACTCGTAATGCCCTATGGCAGCCAGTACGATTTTATCCTCTACATCATAAAAATCGTTGTATTTGGCTTCACCGGTGATAAAAATATCAGCACCATACGCAATTGCCTCTCCTACCAGAAAAGCACCGCTCCCTCCACATAAGGCAACTTCACGAACCGGTCGCCCGGTCAAAGCTGAATGTTTTATACAATTCAGGCGAAGAACGGATTTTAACCGTTGTAAAAAACTTACTTCGTCCTCGGCTGCCGGCAACTCCCCCACGACTCCTGAACCGGCATTATTCCATGTATTTTCCAGAGAATAAAAATCAAAAGCAGGCTCTTCATAGGGGTGTACAGACAATAAAGTCCGCAGAATATAAGCTTTTTTGAAAGCAGGAAGTATCATTTCAATACGCACTTCTCTTTCCGTGTGTAATTCTCCTTCCCCACCCACAAACGGATTGGTTCCCTTTCCGGCCCGGAAAGTGCCTTCACCTGTCACATTATAACTACAACAGTCATAGCGTCCGATATGTCCGACACCTGCCTGAAAAAGAGCATTACGCAACGTTTCGGCATATGCTTCAGGAACAAAAGTTACCAGTTTAAGCAATGCCTCTTTCCGGGGACTTAACACCCGGATATTCTGTAACCCAATCATTTCTGCAAGCTTAAAACTAACTCCTCCAAATGCATTATCCAGATTCGTATGTACAGAATAGATAACTATATCCTGCTTACAGGCTTTTATCAGGGAACGTTCTATATAATTTTTCCCTGTCAGGGATTTAAAGGGTTTAAACGCCAACGGATGATGTGAAATTACCAGGTTACAACCTTTATCAATTGCTTCATCAATTACTTCTTCTGTTATATCCAGACATAATAAAGCACCGGTAGCCGGTAAACTTACGTCGCCCACCTGTACCCCTGAATTATCGTAACTCTCCTGTAAGGGAAGGGGAGCAACTGTTTCTAATTCTTTTATTATATCTTTAATACGAAGCATACTTATAAATACTACTTCTCTTTTATATCAATAACAATATTTAATTCATCCAGTTGTGCCTGATCAACGAACGAAGGAGCATCAATCATTACATCACGCCCTGAATTATTTTTCGGGAAAGCAATACAGTCGCGTATAGAATCCAGTCCTGCAAATAAAGAAACCATCCGGTCTAATCCATAGGCAATACCACCGTGAGGAGGAGCACCGTACTTAAAGGCATCCATCAGGAATCCAAACTGTTCCTGTGCTTTTTCCGGCGTAAAGCCTAATAACTGGAACATTTTATTTTGTAGTCCACTGTCATGGATACGGATAGAACCACCACCCACTTCAACACCGTTGATTACCATATCATATGCATTCGCACGTACTTCACTCGGATTGGAGTCCAGTAAAGCTATATCTTCCGGTTTAGGAGAAGTAAACGGATGATGCATGGCATAAAAACGTTCATCTTCTTCGCTCCACTCAAATAGTGGGAAATCGACCACCCATAGACAGCTAAATTTATTTTTATTTCTCAAACCTAACTGTGAACCCACTTCCAGGCGAAGTTCATTCAGTTGTTTACGGGTTTTCATAGCATTATCACCAGACAGAATCAGAATTAAATCACCTGGCTTAGCACCAAACGCTTCTTTCATTTGTTGCAGAACCTCCTGTGAATAGAACTTATCTACACTTGATTTAACATTTCCATCTGCTTCTACACGGGCATATACCATACCTTTAGCACCAATCTGCGGACGTTTTACAAAATCAGTCAGTGCATCCAGTTGTTTACGGGTATATCCAGCAGCTCCTTCAGCACAGATACCACCGATATAAGCGGCATCATCAAATACACCGAAACCATGGCCTTTCATAATATCCATCAACTCTACGAATGGCATACCAAAACGTAAATCCGGTTTATCAGAACCATAATATTTCATCGCATCATGCCAGGTAATACGTTGGAAAGGTTCAGTAATATCTATATTTAAAAGTGTTTTAAACAAATGTTTAGACAATCCTTCAAATGTATTCAGAATATCTTCCTGTTCTATAAAACTCATTTCACAGTCAATCTGTGTAAACTCAGGCTGACGGTCTGCACGCAAATCTTCATCACGGAAACATTTTACAATCTGAAAATACCGGTCGAAACCTGATACCATCAATAACTGTTTAAATGTCTGAGGAGATTGTGGCAAAGCATAAAACTGTCCCGGATTCATACGTGAAGGCACAATGAAGTCACGGGCACCCTCCGGAGTCGAACTAATCAATACCGGGGTTTCTACTTCCATAAAATTCAGACTATCCAGATAACGGCGTACTTCTATAGTCATTTTATGACGTAATTCCAGATTCGCACGTACAGCGTTCCGGCGTAAATCGAGATAACGATATTTCATACGAATATCATCCCCTCCGTCCGTATCATCCTCAATGGTAAAAGGAGGAGTAGCCGATGCATTTAATACCTGCAGTTCCGACACAATAATCTCAATCTCTCCGGTAGGTATATTCTTATTTTTATTTGAGCGTTCTTTAACAACTCCGGTAACCTGAATGACAAACTCACGGCCCAGCTTGTTGGCCTCTTCACATAACGCAGCATCCACTTCCTGATTAAAAACCAATTGTGTTACGCCATAACGGTCACGGATATCCACGAAGGTCATCCCTCCCATTTTACGTGTTTTTTGTACCCAACCGGCCAATGTAACTGTTTGATTTACATTGGCAATCTGCAGTTCACCGCAAGTATTTGTCCTATACATA
>JAJBTP010000405.1 GCA_020860805.1 Tannerellaceae bacterium
CATCAAGCCCTAATACTTATAAGACAGGTTTGGCTCTAAGTGGAGGAGGGGCTAAGGGATTTGCCCATATTGGAGTCTTTAAGTTGTTGGAAGAATGTGAATTAAAACCGGGTATAATTGCAGGAACAAGTGTGGGGGCATTGATGGGTGCCCTTTTTGCTGATGGATATTCGGCAGAAGAAATAAAAGATCTGTTTTCCGGAAGAGAATTTTCTGAATTTGCTCATTTACAAATACCTAAATCCGGGTTGTTTGATAGTATCCGTTTTCGTTCTTTTTTGAAAAGGCATATTCGTACAAAAAACATAGAAGATTTATCTATTCCTTTAGTAATAATTGCAACTGACCTGGATAATGGACTCAGTTGTGAATTCCGGGAGGGGCCTATCGTAGAAGCTGTTACAGCTTCGTGTAGTATTCCTATTATTTTTTCTCCTGTGGTTATTAATGGTATTCATTACGTTGACGGTGGACTGTTTCGTAATTTTCCGGTATCTAATATACGGGGAGAATGTGAACGTATTATAGGAGTAAATGTAAGCCCATTAATACCACAAAAGTATAAACAAACCATCTTTCATATTGCCGAACGTTCTTATCATTATATGTTCCGTGCCAATACGCTGGAGGATCGACTTCTGTGTGATGTCCTGATAGAAGCAGAAGAATTTGGATATTATAAAACATTTGATTTGGAAAATGTAGATTTAATTGCTGGTGTCGGTTATGAAGCGGCTTCAAAAGCGTTTGAAGCAGTAATACGGGAGAATAAAATGGCAGGACTGGCGAAAGCGTTATCAAACAGCAGGAAATATTTACCTAAACCATAAAGTGTAAAATATAAATACAGATGAGGAATAAAATGATTATTTATCAGGTACTACCCCGTTTATTCGGCAACCTGAAAGAAACCCTTATTAAAAACGGAACTGTTCATGAAGATGGAGTGGGAAAGTTTTCGGCTTTTACCCCTCAGGCTTTGAATGAAATCCGGGAATTAGGTGCTACCCATATTTGGTACACAGGTGTAATTGAACATGCTACCCAAACAGACTTTACGTCCCACGGAATACCTCGTGACCATGGTGCAATTGTAAAAGGAAAAGCCGGTTCTCCGTATGCTATCAAGGATTATTATGATATAGATCCGGATTTGGCAGATGATGTAAATAAACGTATGGCAGAGTTTGAAGCACTTATTGCCCGGACGCATGAGGCCGGTTTAAAGGTCATTATGGACTTTGTACCGAATCATGTTGCCCGTGTTTATCACTCAGATGCAAGGTTGTCTTATGTAGAAGATTTAGGACAACATGATAACACAACTGTTTCTTTTGCTGTCAATAATAACTTTTATTATATTCCCGGACAACCGTTGGAGTTGCATTTCGGCGCTCAGGAAGAAGATTTTGAATACAGTGAGTTCCCGGCAAAAGTGACAGGGAATAACTGCTTTAGTGTTTCTCCGGATGTCAATGACTGGTATGAGACTGTCAAGTTGAATTATGGCGTTGATTTCCAGAATGGAGGAGCCTGTTATTTTGACCCTTTCCCGGATACCTGGAAGAAAATGTATGAAATACTTAAATTCTGGTCACAAAAAGGCGTGGACGGATTCCGTTGTGATATGGCAGAGTTAGTACCTGTTGAATTTTGGAAGTGGGTAATTCCTGAGATTAAAAAAGATTTTGATATCTGTTTTATTGCTGAGGTATATGATCCGTTTGAGTACAGAAACTATATATTTAACGGACATTTTGATTATCTGTATGATAAGGTTGGCCTGTATGATACTATCCGGGATGTAATGTGTGGTAATAAACCGGCTACTGAAATTACCCGCTGCTGGCAAACAGTTGAGGGAATTCAGCAAAGAATGTTGAATTTCCTGGAAAATCATGATGAACAGCGCATTGCTTCTAATTTCTTTGCCGGGAATGCAGAATCCGGTATTCCCGGAATGATGTTATCAGCCTTAATGGATATAAACCCGGTAATGATCTATAATGGACAGGAATTGGGTGAAAAAGGAATGGACGAGGAAGGATTTAGTGGAAAGGACGGACGGACTACCATTTTTGATTACTGGAGTATGGAAAGTGTGCGTAACTGGATTAATGACGGACACTTTGATGGCGGGAAATTAACCGGGAAACAGAAAATATTGCGAGAAACCTATAAAAAAATCCTGAATATAGCCCGTACTGAACTGGCTGTAACTGCCGGCGTTTTCCATGACCTTATGTATGCTAATACAACTAACCCTTCTTTTGACACAAATACTCAGTTTGCTTTTTTACGTAAATTCCATAATGAAGTTTTATTGGTAGTAACTAATTTTTCCGGAGAATTTAAACGTACTCGTGTAAATATACCATCCGGAGCATTTGATGCTATGGGATTTCATGATAACAGGGCCGCGATTGTCACAGATTTATTAACAGATGAGAAGAATGTAAGCACGTTAACAGCTGCCTATCCGTACGAAGTAGATATTCCTCCTTATTCCGGAAAAATCCTGAAATTTGTATATAAAGAAATTTAGAATAATAATTAAATAAAAACGGGGTGGTTTCATTTTGAAACCACCCCGTTTTCGTTTAGTTACCCCCTGCTACAAATAATAGTTTTGTGTCGGAAAACAAATCGGAAGAAACAGTGTTTTTCTTTTCTTTATAGTATCAATTTTATCGTTTAAACCGGTTAAACAATTAGACTACGAGGTGAGATAGTCGTTTCACAGGGATAAAAGATAGGACTACCCGCTTGAATAATCAAAAGAAATGAAAGAGTAAAACGGATATGACTAAAGGATTGACATAAAAAAGACCGTCTCTTTATTTGTGAGACGGCCTTCTTAATTTATCCGGATGTAGAAATATTAACATCCGCAATTTTCAGAATCAGGATCAATATCCGGGTCAATTCCGATATAATCATCTTCTTTTATTGTTGTATGTTCCATATCATCCGGTATACCATTCTGATTCTCATCTGTAATTAATTCAGCTTCAGAACCATCAGGAATACCATCTATCATGTTTTCTCTCAATTCACCGATATCCCCGTAGGTATAATCATCAACCAGACCAACGGGTTTGGTAGAAAGAGCTTCTGTTCTTACATCACTGCTTATGTCCCAAAGACTCCTCATTACTTTTCTAGCCATAATTGTCTAATTTTATATTATTCAGCTATGGAACATCCCTTTCCGGGAGATAGTTCATTGGTAGTCAACTTATTTTACCCGTCCGCCTGTTAGCCATCTATGTGCATAATAAGGTTCACTTAAACTGTTTACCATGACGCCTTTTGAGGTACTGGCATGTATAAACTTACCATCTTTCAGATAGACCCCAACATGGGATGCCGTTTTTTTCTTTTTTCCTGTAGTATTAAAGAATACCAGATCCCCTTCTTTTAATTTACCTTTACTGACTTTGTGACAATTCTTAGCTAAAATATCGCTGGTTGAACGGGAAAGTGTTTTATTATATACTTCTTTATACAGGATGCCGGCAAAACCGGAACAATCTGTACCTTTCCGGGTATTTCCTCCATATTTATAAGGAATTCCCACCCAGGAGGCTGCTTCTGTATATAAACGTAGGTTATCTTTAGTGTTAACAGAAATTCCTAATCGTCTGGATATATCGGTAGTGGAGGATATAGCTTGTTGAGAACGGCGGGAAGAACCACACGAAGTGCAGGTTACAAGTATAAAAGTTAAAAAGAAGAGATACCGGATTTTCTTGCTCATTTTTAATAGAGTTTAAAAACAAATGTACTTATTATTTTCAAAAAACAAGTAAATT
>JAJBTP010000474.1:0-1411 GCA_020860805.1 Tannerellaceae bacterium
CTCATGGCCATTTCCTGGCAAAGATGGTTGATGTCAAAATTGGTGTCGCTGATATTTTCAAGAATTAGTTGAGTAGCCTGTATAATAAACTGATGGTCATTTTCTGATAAGATATTCATAGAGGTTTCGTCTGCTTCATTGTTTGTCTGGTTTTTATTAGTCTCAACCTGTTCAATAGCCTGTCGCATGAAGAAATCTCTTAGTCTGTTCCGGTTGTCAATCAGTCCCTGTACTTTGAGTTTCAGAATCTCGGTACTGAAAGGTTTGGGGATATAATCATCTGCTCCTTTTTTTAATCCTTCAACCATTGCTTCATGGTTGACTTTAGCTGTAAGCAGAATGAATGGAATACCTGATGTTTCCGGATTTTCTTTAACCAGTCTGCAAAGTTCATCTCCCTGTATACCAGGCATCATCACATCCGAAAGAATTAAATCGGGGTATTCGTTTGAAAGATAGGTAAGTGCTTCCTGCCCGTCTGAAACATCAATGACCCGGTAATCCTGCTCAAAAGTGCTACGCAGATAATAGCGAAGGGCCTCATGGTCTTCTACAATAAGAAGGGTGTTTTTAACTAACAGTTTGTTTATGTCTTTAATTTCTTTATTTTCATATTTAACATTTTCTATCGTTTCGGTAAGTAAACGTTTTGAAGGGGAATTTATTTCTATTTTACCGGGTTCAGGCATACAGTCCGTTCTTTTTAGGGTTACCGTAAAGGTAGTACCCTGATTTTCCTTAGACTCAAAAGTAATTTTTCCGTGGAGCATTTTGATGATACGGTGTACCTGTAAGAGACCAAATCCTGTTCCGTTTTCCTGGGATTCACGGGCATTTTCTGCCCTGTAAACATCTGAAAACAGATATTTCCATTCCTTTTTAGGAATCCCTATACCACTGTCTTTAACCTCTATAATTGCTTTTCGTTTGGTATTACTCAGGCTTAGGCTGACATGGCCTTGTGGCTTCGTATATTTACAGGCATTGGAAATAAGATTGTCCAGCAACATTTCCATTAATTGTTTGTCGCCCATGATATATATTTCCTCGTCCGGTAGAGTTAGGTTTAAATATACTTGTTTTTTATCACAAAAAGCCTGGAAGTTGGCAACTTCTTCAGCCAGGATATCATTTAGGTTTAAAGAGGTTAATACAAGGGACTGCTTATGGGGGTCGACTTTCTCAAATTCTAATAGCTGGGTAATAAGTGAATAGAGCCTGCGGGTGTTGTTGTGTGCAAGTTCCAGGAAGTACAGAGCTTTTGGGGAGAGTCCCTGTTCTTTGCGTAAGTCTTCCAGAGGTGCCATGATAAGAGTGACCGGTGTCCGGATATCATGTGCTGTATTAATAAAGAACCTTATTTTATCTTCATCATATTTTTTTGGAGTTGATTGCTTTTATATCTAAGGAT
>JAJBTP010000474.1:1421-3814 GCA_020860805.1 Tannerellaceae bacterium
AAATAAAAGATGATTCCTGTTATCAAAATATAAATGAGCCATGCCCACCATGAGTTCCACCAGGGTTGCGACACTTTCAACAGGAGCGTTCGCTCAGATATTATTTCTCCATTACTCCGGCGTAAATTTCGTACTTTGAAAGTATACGTGCCTGGAGATACGTTAGTATACCGTACCATTCCATTGGAGGAGAGGTCACTCCAGTTTTTTTCATACCCGTCTAAAATATACTGATAAGTAATGTCACGCTGAAAGCGATAATTGATGGATTCAAATGTAATAGCAAATGAATTATGTTTGTATGCAAGTTGGACGGCTCCATCAGCCAGCATATTATAAATGACAGGTCGTAACTCTTTCTCTTCTTCTGCCTCCAGGTATTCTATCGTCAACCCCGTGAATTGCAGAGGGGCCTGATAATCTGTTGCACTAATGGCATCGGGTGCAACGCAAACAACACCATTTGTACTGCCGTAGATGAACTTTCCGTCTGATAGTCGCGCAAATGAAGACTTATTATATTCTTTATCTATATCTCCCAGATAGTTGAGGATTGATATCTGGAAGTTTTCCATAAATGCAAGCCCTTTCTCCGTGCTTACCCATAAACGTCCTTTGGAGTCTCGTTGTAAACTATAGATATCATCGGAAGGAAGACCTTCCCAAACCGTGAATGTTCTTGATTTCCGGGTCGGAATGTCATACAGGTTTAGTTCGCCTCCTTCAGTCCCCAGCCAAACGGTTCCATCGCCATTAAAAAGCATGCAAACGATATAGGCATGGCATTTTGGTCCTGAAGTTCGGGATAAGTTGCATAGCGCTGTACCTCTCCGGTATATTTATTTATCAGACAAAAGCCATTTACAGTTGCAGCGGCTATCTGTTCATTATCCACTACTGCTAATGAGTGAATCCATTTTATATCATAGGATTGTTTGTATCGTCCCTGCTTATCCATTACCAGCAGGTCTCCATCCAGCCCCCCGATCCATATATCTCCATCCTTATCCTGGCGGATAGAAAATATATAGTTTGTCAATAATTCTCCTTTTTGTTTGGTGAAATGCCGGATGATATGCCC
The DNA here is from genome assembly GCA_020860805.1 of Tannerellaceae bacterium. Classification (GTDB taxonomy): domain Bacteria; phylum Bacteroidota; class Bacteroidia; order Bacteroidales; family Tannerellaceae; genus UBA4116. The sequence goes on from JAJBTP010000474.1 coordinate 2,503, forward strand.
CTGGCTATTCAGGAGATAAACCCCTTCTCCATAAGTTCCTGCCCATATTGTTCCTGCTTCTCCGCTGCATAAAGTGACTACAACATTATCTTTCAATACGTGTTTCCATATATGGGAAGATGCATTCCAGATACTGATACCATGGTCGGTGGCGAACCATAGTTCTCCATTGATGTTTTCTTCTATATCATTAACATTGTTGTTTGCCAGTGATTGGGGATTTCCTCTTTCGTGCGTCAGTAGGGTAACAGGATATCTTGACCGGATGGCTACAGATACTCCTCCGGAATAGCTTCCTATCCAGATATTATCCTGATGGTCTTTCGTAACGGCATACACTCCGTTACCCTGTAGGAAAATGTCAGTACTGTCTTCTGTACTGATAAGCAGATTAGCCTGCCGGGTATCCCGGTTTACTGTGTATACGCCTCCTCCATCTATTCCTACCAATAGGGTCTGAGAGTCATACTCCGTAATGGCTCGTATCGGATTGATAAAACCCGGACTTTGTCCTTCCAAAGGAAGCAGGTTCGAAGTCTCCTGATTCATTACCCATAATCCATTATTAAAAGTACCTATCCAAAGTTCATTTTGGTTGGCGTCCCAGAATAGACTCTGGACATCCTTTTCGTTTATCAACCAGTTTATATCTCTTATCTGCGAATGTGAAATCTGCAATATACCTCTTGAAGTTCCGGCAAAAATAGTTTCTTCTGTGGAAACAATATCGTTAACATATTCTCCCTGAATGACAGGAGTGATATTCCCATCTGCCTCTATCCGGAATAAACCGGTACTTAGTCCACACCAAAATATCCCTTTATGATCCAGGTAAAGTTTATTCAGTATAATTTCTCCACTGATGAACTGCCCTAAATATAAGTCTTGTTCAAAACAATCATTAAAGATAGAATACCGGTAAATTCTACCAGTGTGGTCATATGCCCAAAGCCCATATTCTTCATCATATAGTACCCGTAGCCTGCGCCCGGCAAAGTCACCATGATAGAAATTACCCTGTAGTGTATAGTTTTTAATGGTATGTCCATTAAAGCGGTCTATTCCTGTTTTTGTGGCAATCCATATAACACCATTTTTATCCTGTGCAATAGAAAAAACACGCTGGCTACTAAGACCTTCCAAATAACCGATATGCCTGATGTCAAACACGCTATTGGATAATTCGGCTTTGCTTGTAGTGGTTCCTATCCATATTAGTAAAAGAATAATATATTTCAACAATTTTCTCATAACCTGAATTTTGCAAATATATATTAGATAAATACAAAGGCTAAAATAAACCTCCATAAAT
>JAJBTP010000498.1 GCA_020860805.1 Tannerellaceae bacterium
GTTTTAACCGGGTTCATGCTGTTTCTTTCCATCGGATTAATAGCGCAGGTCTCTTTACCCAATATTTTTACTGATAATATGGTGTTACAGCGGGATATGCCTGTAACTGTCTGGGGAAAAGCCGGGAAAGGTGAAAAAGTAACCGTTTCGGTGGATAAATGGAAAACATCTGTTAAAGCAAATGCCAGAGGAGAATGGAAAACCACCTTGCCGTCTATGCCCTACGGTGGACCGTATAGTATGGAGGTAGCCGGAAGTAAGAATGAAATTATTTATCAGAATGTATTGATAGGAGATGTCTGGCTTTGTAGCGGTCAGTCGAATATGGAATGACAGGTTAGGTCCAGTATGAATGCGCCGTCTGAAATAGCCGCTGCCGATTATCCGGAGATCCGTTCTTATAATTTGCAGAAAGCCATAGCGTTTTCTCCTGTAGAAGATGTACAAGGAGTCTGGGAAGTGTGTCCCCCCCAAACAGCCGGGGATTTTTCGGCGGTAGGATATTCTTTGCCCGTAAAGTCTATCAGGAAACAGGGATACCGATTGGTATAATCAATTCCTCATGGGGTGGAACAGATATTGAAACCTGGACCTCTATGGATTCTTTTCAACAACTGGGTGAACAGTATATGAGAAGATACGCTGATGCGAAGATGGGAGATGATTTTGAACAGTTTATAACTCAAAATAATGAGAAGAAATCTCAGTATGAAGAAGCCCTTCGAAATGATAAAGGATTAACAGAAGAATGGTATCAACCGGCTTTAGATGTTTCTTCCTGGTCAAAAATAACAGTGCCCGGATTATGGTCCCAGAATGAGTTGGGAAATGTAGATGGGGCCGTATGGTTCAGGTTTGAAGTAGAATTACCGGAAGGTGTCGGAGAGAATGAGTCTGTTTTAAATCTGGGGATGATTGATGATGATGAATCTACGTGGGTAAATGGCCGGTTCGCAGGAGAAACCCGTGGTCATAATATACACCGTAGTTATTCATTACCTGCAGGTGTATTACGAAAAGGTAAAAATGTTATAGCTGTCCGTGTGATGGATACAGGAGGTGATGGCGGATTATATAGTAATCCCGGAGAACTGAACCTGGTAACTTCTGCCGGAGTCTATCCCCTGGCAGGAGAATGGAAGTATAAAGAGTCAGCAACCGATCGTTTATTTGGGTATGTAAATGTCTCTCCTAACTATTATCCGTCTTTGCTCTATAATGGAATGATACACCCGGTTATTCAGTTTAAAATCAAAGGTGCTATCTGGTACCAGGGTGAAAATAATGCAGGAGCCGCTTATGATTACCGGACGTTGTTTCCCAATATGATTACTAACTGGCGTACTAAATGGGGCTATGATTTTCCCTTTTATTGGGTACAGCTGGCCAATTTCATGCAAAAACAGGAACAACCTGTAGAAAGCCAGTGGGCAGAATTACGTGAAGCCCAAACCATGACTTTATCATTGCCTAAGACCGGTCAGGCTGTTATTACTGATATAGGGGAAGCCAATGATATTCATCCCCGCAATAAGCAGGATGTAGGTATCCGGCTGGCTTTGCATGCACTTCATAACGACTATGGTAGAAATGACCTGGTTTGTAACAGCCCTGTGTTTAAAGAGATGACAGTAGAAGGGAATAAGACTATTATTACTTTTGATAATGCTTGCGGCGGACTGGAAGTACGGAACCGGTACGGATATGTAGAAGGTTTTGCCATTGCCGGTGCCGACGGAATATATCACTGGGCAAAGGCATATGAAAAGGATGGAAAGATAATAGTCTATAGCGATAAAGTATCCACTCCGGTACATGTAAGGTACAGTTGGGCAGACAATCCGGATGTAAATCTTTATAATAAAGCTGGTTTGCCGGCTACACCCTTCCGTACAAACGGTAAAAAATAGTTCTCTTTTTACATTTCATTTTTCACTCTTCGTTTTAATGTTTACTTTTGCATTTTTAAAGGCTCAAAACAACATATGAAAACTGATATTCAAATAGCCCGGGAAACCCCTTTGAAGAAAATCAAAGAAGTAGCAGAAACTATAGGTATCTCCAGAGGAGATGTGCTGAACTATGGTAAGTATATGGCTAAGATTCCCTTGGAGCTCATTCATGAAGAAGAAAGCAAAAAACACAATTTAATTCTGGTAACCGCAACTACTCCGAATAGAGCTGGTGTCGGTAAGACTACTGTATCTATCGGACTGGCATTAGGATTAAATAAGATTGGTAAAAAGCCGTTCTTGCTTTACGTGAACCTTCTTTAGGTCCTTGTTTCGGTATGAAAGGAGGCGCTGCAGGCGGTGGTTATTCACAGGTACTACCTATGGAAAATATCAATCTGCATTTTACCGGCGATTTTCATGCAGTAACATCTGCCCACAATATGATTACAGCCTTACTGGATAATTATATTTACCAGAATCGTAATACATGTGAAGGATTAAAAGAAATCAAATGGAAACGGGTACTGGATGTCAACGACCGTAGCTTACGGAATATAGTATCCGGTCTGGGAGGCAGTTTAAATGGAGTCCCAACTGAAACCGGATTTGATATAACACCTGCTTCTGAAATTATGGCTATTCTGTGTCTGGCAACTGACCTGGATGATTTAAGAAGACGGATCGGAAACATACTTTTAGGTTTCACCTATACGGATGAACCGTTTACCGTCAATGATTTAGGCGTAGCAGGGGCTATTACCGTATTATTAAAAGATGCGTTATTGCCGAATCTGGTACAAACAACCGAAAATACAGCGGCTTTTGTTCACGGCGGACCTTTTGCTAATATTGTACATGGATGTAACTCTATCATAGCCACCCGGATGGCGTTGACATATGGCGACTATGTAATTACTGAAGCCGGATTTGGCGCAGATTTAGGAGCAGAGAAATTTTTTAATATTAAATGCCGGAAAGCCGGTCTTTCTCCGAAATTAACTATTATCGTAGCAACCGCACAAAGTCTTAAATTGCATGGTGGAGTACCTGAAGCAGAAATTAAAAATGAAAATCTGGAAGGGTTACGGAACGGATTGGCTAATCTGGATAAGCATATCGATAATATGCAGAGTTTTAGCTAGGAAGTGATTGTTACGTTTAATAAATATGCTTCGGATACTGACGAAGAAATAGTTTTGGTAAAAGAGCATTGTGAGAGGAGAGGAGTTGGGTTTGCCCTGAATACAGTATTTGCCGAAGGAGGTAAAGGAGGCGAAGAACTGGCTCATCTGGTTGTTGATACGATTGAGAATAAACCATCAGCACCGCTGAAATTTACGTATGAAGATACTGACCCTGTGCGTGATAAGATTTATAAAGTAGCTCATAATTTATATGGGGCTAAATCTGTAATCTATACTTCACTGGCAGATAAGAAAATCAAACAGATTGAACAGTTAAATATCTCTCATTATCCTATCTGTATTGCTAAAACTCAATATTCTTTTTCAGCTGATCCGAAGGGATATGGAGTGGCTAAAGACTTTGAACTGAAAGTGCGGGATGTAATTATAAATAATGGTGCTGAAATGATTGTTGTAATCATGGGAGAAATTATGCGTATGCCGGGTTTACCCAAAGTACCACAGGCACAGAAAATAGATATTATAGACGGTCTGATTGAAGGATTAAGCTAATATTTTCTCCTCTCAACAAACTGTGTAGAATCTAAAATAAGAATTTGAAAAAGTTACGAGTTATAAGTCCAAAGGGCTTGAATGTGACTACCCTCCAGTCGCTACGTATGGGGGGGAATTAATATAAATAACCATCTGTGTAGAATGAACAAAGAAATGGAA
>JAJBTP010000328.1 GCA_020860805.1 Tannerellaceae bacterium
AACTAAATGTGTCATAACCAGAACGAACTTCCGTAAAATCACAAAACAATCTATTCAGACATGAATGAGTATACAAAAACGTATTTATAATACTCATTTTTGTTTCAGTTATCACACACCCCTCACCCCTCTCAAGAGGGGAATCTTATCCATTCGTTCGTGGTCGGAAGGTTTTAAAGTATATATAATATATTAATTATCAAAATTATATCGGTGATGGTTGAAGGGGATTTGTAATCCCTGCTTATATTTTTTAGTCTGGCACTACACTTATTTAATAATCCAGAAAAGGTCATTCATCCAGGGCTCTATGTGTCCGTCCTGTAAAGGTATCAGGGTTTCTCCTGCCTGGTCAATCAACTTTTCCTGTTTCCCTTCACGGATTACAAAAAGACCGTCTCCGGCAGGGGTTACATGTGCATCCCCACAAGGGAATATCTCGTTGCCACGCCTGTCAATGACCCCTCTTTCCATCCCGCAAAATACAGAGTAATACGGATAATCCGTGGCTATCATCATATCATACAATACCGGCGTCAATAATTCACCGGTTTTCAAATCCACCAGGCCATGTTTGTAATTCAATTCAACCCGGGCAATAGAATCATTCAATATACGCAGCACATCATATTCGCAGGCTACTACCTCTTTCCCGTTTCTGTCTATCAAGCCGGTTAACGTTCCTTTCCGGCAATGAATCAGTTCATCCGCCCGGGCAAATGAAATAGTAGTACATTCAAAATCCGACAGGAAACCTCTTTCCGGCGAAAACAAAGCAAACAAATGATCCGCTCCGGCAACCGCCAGAAGTTCATTATACTTAGTTACCCGGTGAATATCCGTATAGTCACACGGCAGTACATACTCTCCGGTTTTGTCAATGACTCCCCATTTACCACCGGATTTCACAACTGCCAACCCGCCGGCAAAAAAGCCACCAATCAAAAACTTATCATCCTCAAACTCCCCCAAATCCCGGTATTCAAATGCCGGTTCTATCACCATCCTTCCGGTAGTATCCATAAAACCATACCTTTTTTTGTTTCCCCAGGGAACGAATCCTTCCTCAAACCATCCGGACATCACATAGGTACCTTCCATAGAGGAAAGAAACCGTCCCTCATAATCAAAAAAGCTGACCTTTTTCTTTTCCTCTACGGCCAACAGCCCTTTCAAATCCATGATGCCATGTTTGGATACAAAAACCTCGTGCCCTTCCGGAGAGAGAAAAACATAGTCTCTTTTCTTTCTTGCTGTATATCCATAAGGAGAAGCATATTCCGTAGGGGAAATATCCCGGTAATCAAACCCGGAAATAAACTGTCCTTTTTATCACAGATAACTATCTCATCCGCACCATTAAAGACCAGGATAATATGAGGCAATATAGAAACCTTCTCATATTCAACAGGTACAATCACCCGGTTCAGCGTATCCAATACGCCCCATTTCCCATTCAGCGAAACAGCCACATAGTCATCCACAAACCCTTCCACAGAATTGCTTCCTATCTCATCATACAGGCAGAGAATCACCTCTTCCCCCCGGATATTCAGGACACCCCAGGCACCCTCCCGCTCAACAGGCAATCCCCAGTCGCCATACGCAGCAACCCGGTCATACACCGGCTCTGTCAGTAAAGTCCGGGTCGAATCCATTAACGCATATTTATATCCTACCTGCACAACTGTCAGAGACGGGTAGTCCGGACTTAATACACGATACGACTTAAATACCTGGTCGTCCACACGTTCACCCCAACGGTTTACCAACCGGTACTCTTCCCCATACAAAAAAGGGATACTCCACAAAGAAAAAAGAAAAATCAAAAAATGTCTCATGGTCAAAATGTTTAAAACGAATCATGCATCTATTTCCCTTTTGCAATCTTCAATAGATTCCAATACATCCTCATCACCGGGCTCCAGGCTATTCACCCGCTCAAAATAAGACAAAGCCTCTTCGAACCGGTCCAGATAATAACAGGTATCCCCCATCAGATAATTCCAGTCCGGGTCATTGATACCCTCCGCCTCTATGGCTTCCAACTGTTCCAGGGCTTTCTTATACTGTCCGAGTTTATTGAGTGCACTCCCTAACTTCCGGGCTTCCATAAAACTACGGCCTTTCGGAGGAATTTCCATGATAGTATCTACAATTTTTCCGTATTGCTCCGTTTCATCCCAAAAGTCCAGTTTATCCCAAAAATCTTCCGGTTCCTTTTCGGCCCGCCTGGCCTGCTTCTTTTCTTCCAGTTCATCGAGTGCTTTTGCCTCCTCCCAGGTAATCAATCCCCGGATGAAAGATTCAAAATTTTCGGCTACAAACGTTATTTCAAAATCTTCATGCTTGTTTACAAATACCACTTCAGGCTCACCCGCCCTTCCACAGTCCCGGTAATCCAGCATAGCCACCTCGTCCACCCCGGTAAGTGCATCACAGATACAGACACCCCAGGCAGGAAAATCCTGCTCGTCCTGCCTGAATTTACTTCCGGCACTACCCAACAGCGATTTCGGTTTCTCACGGCCAATCCCTAGAATACCCTCTATTGTAATATGCGTATCCGACCACGCATGCGGTTCCGTTGGATGGCTGCAACGGAGTGGAATACCCCCATTCCGGCATTTCATCAATTCAATATATGAACCCGGCAGTTTATATCCCAGCTCTTCTTCCACTTCACGCACAAATTCATCCGTGAACGGTTCACTCTGGTACTCACTTTTAGCATATTCGTTATCCTCCCAGAAGTTCATCAAATCCAACCCTTTGAAGTAGTTTAATTCTCCTAAAGCTTCGATTCTTTTCTGTTCCGCCTCCTTTTCCACCCGCTCTTCTTCCGCCTCTTCAAAGTCGTCCATCTCATCCTCAGTCATCAATCCACGGATAAACGTTTCAAAATCGTTTGCCAATGGCGTAACGGAGCAATCCTCCTCCAAATTGACCAGCACTACTGCCGGTTCACCCTGCTTTCCACAAGCGCGGTAATCCAGCATAACAATAGAATCAAAGACAAGCGTATCCGCAATATAAACACCCCAGGCGGGGAATCCCTGCTTCTGTTGATAGGGGTTTCCCAACTCGCCCAACAACGAATAATGCGAATCATATCCGATGCCCAGGATACCCAGAAGCTCCACATAGGTAAATTCCCCCGTTCCGGTAGGATACCGGTAAACAGACCGCAAAGGAGCGCCCCCGTTCCGTAACTTCATCAGTTCAATATAAGAAGCAGGCAGGGCATATCCCAATTCCTCTTCCACCCGCAAAATCAATTCATCTGAAGGAGATTCAGACGAATAATCCGTATCCTCCTCATCCCAGAATCCGGAGAAATCAGCCCCTTTAAAGTATTCCATTTTGTATCGTTTGTATGGTTTAATTATTGGTCCACCGAAAACAAAACATAGCGGTTTTCAGATGCGGCTTTTTTCCAGAACTCTTTGGAAGCATTAAACCATTCCCAGGTATAACCACAATCATCCTCATTCAATTCAAAACCATAATCTTCCACCGGAATCTGATAATATTTCTCTTTTATATATTCCTCCGTAACAGAACCGGCGAATTTAGCGATTTCATTTACTTCTGCAGGTGTTTTTAAAACCATGATGTAATCTTCTTCCCCATACAGTTCCTCACCTCCTAAAATCACATAACTTCCGGGATAGTGTTCCGGCTTTGTTTTCAGGTATCCATCTGTCAGACACCGGTGAAGAGCATCCCACGACTTATCCAGTTCAGCTAACCGCTCCTGATATTTATCAAAATAGGTTTCCTCAATCTCTTCCTGCAAATAATCCAGA